>JAZDEQ010000064.1:0-22530 GCA_043808565.1 Candidatus Uhrbacteria bacterium
ATTGGTTTTTTTGGGCATAAAAGTTGGAATAAAACGGTTACTCGTCACAGTTTAATCCAATTGTACCGATAAAACATTGAAAACAAAAGAATTATTAACTTATTGGCAGTGGGTCAGCCACCTGATTCACTACCAGTGCCAAAATTAAAACCATCCTATCTTAGTAATTCTCCCTCTCTCGTCGCCACGACGGGGGAGGGCTGGGGTGGGGTGGGGGAAGAACAGATATGAAAACCTTAACCATTAAAATTGTCACTCCTGAACGGATCGTTTTTGAAGGCGAGGCCGAGTCTTTGAGTGTCATGACAGAAACTGGCGAGATTACTGTTTTGCCAGATCATATCCCATTAGTCACCTCGCTTCGACCTGGTGAAATGCGTTTAAAACAAAATGGTGAAGAGCAATTAATGGTTGTTTCAACTGGTTTTCTTGAAGTTCGTCCGGGTAATCAAATTGTGATTTTGGCCGATACAGCCGAGCGGGTGGAAGAATTGGAATTGGAAAAAATCGAAAAAGCTCGGGAAGAAGCTCGAAAGATCCTTGAAGAAAAACGAAATATTGACGATGTGGCCGCGGCTTCGGCTACGGCTGCTCTTGAACGCGAACTGGCTCGTTACAAGGTAATTTTGAAAAAAAGAAAAGTCCCACACCAATCTACTAATCTTACGTAAGGACAATCCTAGGATTGTCCCGACATTAATATGCACACTTGCCACCACGCCCTTATCCGTTGTATGGATTTTCGTCTTCAAAAAGCCATTGACGAATGGCTGGAAGAAAATAATTTACCCGGCGACTGTGATATGATTTCCGTGGCCGGAGCCGGTAAAGATATTTTGATCAATCCCGAAGGTTTTGTGGCCACTCAAGTCGTTTTGTCTAAAAAATTACACGATACCAAAACTATTTTATTAATGCACCATACTGATTGCGGGGCTTATGGCGGCCATGCGGCTTTTGAAAGTCTTGAGGCGGAAAAAGCTTTTCAAATTAATGAAATGAATAAAATAAAAACCATTATTCAAAGTCAAAATTCTGAATTAGCAGTTAAAATGTTGTTGGCAGAAATTGATGCAGACGGAAAAGTTGCGATTGAAGAAATCCGTTAAAAATTTTCATTTTTTGAATAAAAACTCGACTTTTGGTCGGGTTTTTCTTTTCTAGAAATTCTTAGTCTTTCGTGTTAAAATAAGGCCAACATGGATATTGAATACGAAGCCACTTTTTGGCCGATAAATAAGGATCAAGCCCGGGAAAAACTCCGCGTCGCTGGGGCAGCTTTGATTAAGCCAGAGTTTTTGCAAAAACGAAAAGTTTTTAATTTGCCTAAAGGTCATGAAATTAAAGGTGGTTGGCTACGAGTTCGCGATGAGGGCGATAAAATAACCATGTCACTCAAAGTTGTTGATGGCGATAAAATAGAAAATCAAAAAGAGCTGTGTCTCAAAGTTGATAGTTTTACTGAGGCGGTTGAATTTTTGAAAACTGTTGGTTGCCAAGAAAAAGCTTACCAAGAAACTAAACGAGAAAAATGGGAAATCGACGACGTGGAAATAACTATTGATGAGTGGCCGTTTCTTGAACCGTTTGTTGAAGTGGAAGGGAAGTCAGAAACCGAAGTTAAGGCCGTGGCCGATAAATTAGGTTTTGACTGGAGTCAAGCCATGTTTGGTGCCACTAATACTTTGTATGCTAAAAAATATGGAATCGACGAAAAGTTTTTTACCGACGTCGCACCATTAATTATTTTTGAAATGGAAAATCCGTTTTTGAAGTTTTTTAGGAAATAAAATTTTTAATATGCTTGATTTTAAACGATCGGAAGGAGAATTTTCTGGTTTAGAAAAAAGAAAACCACCGGAAGTATTTAGAAAATTTTATGTTGAAGAAAATGGTCGTTTTGTTAACCGTCTTTACTTACAACCAGAAGAAAAAAAGTGGGATGGAAGTGTAATTCCAAAGCTGATTATTGGTAATTCAATTGAAGATGTCGTCGGAAACCAAACCAAAATACGTTATTCTTTTCCTGTTTATGATGAAGTTTATGACGATTATGGCTATCCAATGGAGTCAGTGTATTCCAAAGAAGGCGGTGGGTTGGAAAAATATTTGGTTTTCTTTACAAATGATCAGAAACCAATTTATGTTTTTGATAACCATAACCATGCTCTGTTTGCTTGGCAAGAAAGTATTGAAGCTGGTCAGATTAAAAAGGGTTTTACTTTATTAAGGATTGATGCTCATGATGATTTAGTTCCTCCATTTTTTGAGTTACAGGAATCTTTAGAACAAAATTGGACGACAGGAACAATAAGAAGAAAAATTGGAAATAGTGATTCCGATTTGAATATTAAAAATTTTACGGTTCCGGCATTAAGAGTTGGAATAATTGGGCGCATGTTGCTTTGTTTAAATGCTGTTGATAGTAATGATCGGTTTAAATGTTTAGATGTAAGTGCCGACGCTAAAGAATTAGTGGAACAATCACGTCTAGAATTTGAAATTTTTTTTGTTAGTCTTAAACAAGGAGAAAATGACCTAGTTTTAGATGTTGATTTTGATATTTTTAAAAAATTAAGAATTAAACCAGAGATTTTATTAGATAGAATAGTTAGATTAATTTCAGTGGCTAAAGCCGTAACTTTCGCCACTAGTCCGGTATATTACGAAACAGATGAAGCAATAAAAAAAGTTAAAGAAGTTCTTTCCAGAGTTTTGTAAATTGAAACGCCTTAATTAATAAAAGTCAATAGTCATCGGTATGTCCAAGAAAAAAATAACTTCTAATCTTTTGGACAATCTTAACGAAGAACAAGCGGCCGCGGTTTTGCACAAAGGCGGTCCGCTTATGATTGTGGCTGGGGCTGGGACAGGCAAGACAACGGTTATTACCAAACGTATTGCTTGGTTGATTGAAAAAAAATTAGCGGCGCCGGAAAATATTTTGGCTTTAACTTTTACTGAAAAAGCCGCGGCGGAAATGGAGGAACGGGTGGATTTGCTTTTACCTTATGGTTATATTGATATTCAAATTTCCACTTTTCACGCTTTTTGTGAGCGAATCTTGCGAGATTATGGAGTGGAAATGGGTTTGTCGCCAAATTTTAAATTAGTTTCTGAGCTTGACGCTTGGCTTTTGGCACGGGCTAATTTTGAGCGTTTTGAATTAGATTATTATCGGCCGCTTGGTAACCCAACCAAATATTTACGTTCGCTTTTGTCGCATTTTTCTCGGGCTAAGGACGAAATGGTTTTACCAGATGATTATTTGGCTTATGCTGAAAGCGAACAGGCTAATTTAGATACTAAAAATTCTGATGAAGAGGCCACCATGGAAATTAAGCGCTTAACCGAATTGGCTCAGGCTTACCATGTTTACCAGCAAATTTTATTAGCCAATGATTCTTTGGATTTTGGTGATTTGATTTTATATACTTTGCAGTTGTTACAAAAACGACCCCGGGTGCTTAAAATTTTGCGGGAAAAATATAAGTTTATTTTAGTCGATGAGTTTCAAGATACTAATTGGGCTCAATATGAACTGGTCAAACTTTTAGCGGCTCCGGAAAATAATTTAACTGTGGTTGGTGATGACGACCAAAGTGTGTATGCCTTCCGCGGAACCTCACTTTTTAATATCTTACGTTTTGAAACTGATTATCCTGATTGCGCTCGCGTGGTTTTAACCAAAAATTATCGTTCGGGTCAAAAGATTTTAGATAGTGCTTATGAGTTCATTCAAAAAAATAACCCCAACCGTTTGGAGGGGCGAGCCGGGAAGGATGGTAAATTTTTTGATAAGCGTTTAAGTTCGCAGGTTATTTTGCCTGGTCAGGTTGAACACCTTCATTATTCAACAGTGGTTGAGGAAACTCGCGGAGTCGCGGAAAAGATTTTGCTACTAAAGGAAAAATATCCAGACGCCAACTGGAGTGATTTTGGTATTTTAGTTCGCGCCAATTCAGCGGCTGATGATTTTATTTCAGCTTTTGAGCGCTATCAGATTCCTTATCAATTCATGGCTTTGCGCGGCCTTTATATTAAACCAATAATTCTCGATATCGTGGCACTTTTAGAAGTGGTGGATAATCCTTATCAAAGTCCGAGTCTATATCGACTTTTGGCTCATGACGTTTTTAAAATCAGTCCGCACGATCTTTCAACTCTCAATCATTTTGCTAAACGCAAAGGTCGCATGCTTTACGATGCTTGTCGACAAGCTCGAGCTATTGGTGATTTATCGATCGAGGCGGTGGCTACGATCGAAAAATTACTGTTTTTGGTTGCCAAATTAGCCGACGAAACTAAACGCAAGCGAGCTTCGGAAATTATTTTATTGGCGGCTAAAGATAGTGGACTTTTAGATTTTATTAATAAAATGTCTGAAGCTAAAAAGCAGGAAAATTTTCGTTTTTTGCATCAGTTTCATGAGCGAGTAAAAAAATTTGAAAGCCGTGGGGGCGAGAAAAGCTTACATGCTTTTCTTGATGAGTTCCGTCACGAGCGCGAAGCCGGGGAAGAAGGTTCGCTATCTATCGATGTTGAAGCTGGACCAGATTTGGTTAAAATTATGACAGTTCATGGAGCTAAAGGTTTGGAATTTCGTTTTGTTTTTATTGTAAATTTGATTGATCGCCGTTTTCCGACCTCAGAACGTAAGGAAGCAATTGAGTTGCCCCGAGCTTTAATTAAAGAATCATTATGTGAAGGCGATTTTCATCTTGAAGAAGAACGACGTTTATTTTATGTAGCCATGACTCGGGCTAAAGAGGCCTTGTATTTTACCTCAGCTGAAGATTATGGTGGGGCGCGCAAGCGAAAACTTTCAAGATTTTTAAACGAACTTGGAATTGAAAAGCCAGATATTATTTCTATTAATGCTGTCGGTTCTTTTATTGACGAACCAGTCATTGTCGGAAATGATTTACCATCACCTTACCGAATTCCCAAGCAATTAAGTTTTACTCAACTGCGAGCTTTTGAAACCTGTCCGTTGCAATATAAATTTGCTCATATTTTAGAAATTCCAGTTTTTGAATCTTGGTCCTTGTCTTTTGGTAAAACCATGCATAATACTTTGCAGGCTTTTTTTCAACTTTGGTTAGAACGAACCGGTAGTCAACAGGTTTCACTTTTTGGCGGACCTAAAAAAACCGAAAATCAAGATGACTTGCCAGTGGGGTTGGACGAGCTTTTAAAATTATACAAAGAAAAGTGGTTGGATGATTGGTATCAAGACGATAAGCAACGCCGTGAGTATTTTAAACAAGGTGAAGATTCATTGAAACAATATTTTATTCAACTTAAAAATCAGCCGCCACAGCCAAAATCGCTGGAACAAGGTTTTACCTTAAAAGTCGGCGAGGTTTCAATCAGAGGTCGAATCGATCGAATTGACGATGTTGATGGTGGTGTTGAAGTGATTGATTATAAAACCGGTACGCCAAAAACCAAACTGGAAAGGGAAGACCGTGAGCAACTTTTAATTTATCAATTAGCCGTAGAAGAAATTTTACGTCTTAAGCCAATCAAACTGACTTATCATTATTTGAATGATAATTCTGAACAATCATTTATTGGTACAGCCGAAGAATTGTCGGCGCTAAAGGAACAAATTTTAGCTGATTATGCCAAAATGAAAGCCAGCGATTTTACAGCCACCCCGGGTTTTCATTGTAAATTTTGCGACTTCCGTGACATTTGTGAATTCCGAAGTGGAGAATAATTATGTTTCAACTCAAAGACCTCTTACCTGAAGCTTTGTGCCGCGGTCGCATTAGCAAAGAAATGGCGGCTACTAAAATTGTCGAGATTTTTAATGAAATAATTCCAGATTTTTTACCAGTTGGTCGAAAAAAAGATTTGGCAGCAATTTCTTTTAAGGATCGAATTCTTAATGTTAATTGTCAAAATACGGCGGTGGCTCACTGGCTTTCTAATCACGAATTAGATCTTATTGCCGCTTTAGCCGGTCAGGCGCCGGAGGTCCAAGTAATTAAAATAAGAACCCGAATTGGCACGACAAACGAAAGAACAAATTAAAACCAACACCATCATTTGTCATTTCAAAATTTGTCATTTGATATTTCTTTCCCTATGACTTTCAAACAATTTATTATCACCATGATTATTGCCACGCTTTTTGTTTGGTCGGCTTGGTTGTTTATTCTTTTGGAAATTGATCCAACAGCGGCTGGTTGGCTAAGTATTTTATTTTTCTTTATTACTTTAAGTGTTTCGTTGGCTGGAACCTTATCAATAATTGGCACAGCCGCTCGGCGATATTTTCGACCAGGGGATTTGGTTTCTCGTCAGGTTTTGGTTTCTTTTCGTCAAGCCATTTGGTTTTCTTTAATTATTGTTGTGGCTCTTAACTTGCTTGCCTTTAGTCTTTTTCGTTTGTGGATAATTGGTTTGGTTATTGTAGTTTTTACTTTTTTAGAGTTGGCTTTTTTAAATATTCGTCGGCGGCCAAAGACTTCATAAATTGACGACTTTTTGTCCTCAAGATAAGTCTTGTGTCCTTTTCGGTGATCAAGTAAGATATTGGTACTTAATTTTGTGAAAAACTTTTTTGATAATTTTTTGCGTCAATTAACCAAGGATATTGGCATTGATTTGGGTACAGCCAATACCTTGGTTTATGTTAAAGATCAAGGCATTGTGATTAACGAGCCTTCGGTAGTAGCTATTAACAGCCGAACTGATCAAATTTTGGCGGTTGGTCGAGACGCTCGCGATATGGTGGGCAAAACACCACCTCACTTAACTGTGGTTAAACCATTAACCAAGGGAGTTATTTCTGATTTTGAAGTGACGGAAAAAATGCTTAAGTATTTTATTGACCGAGTTCATAAAGAGGCCAGAGTTCTTATTCCGCGACCACGAGTTATTATTGGCGTGCCGCCAGAAATTACTGAAGTGGAACGCAAGGCCGTTGAAGACGCGGTTCTTTCCGCTGGCGCTCGAGCGGTTTACTTAGTTGAGGAACCAATGCTGGCGGCTATTGGTGCTCGTTTATCAGTGGCCGAGGCGGTGGGCAATATGATTGTTGATATTGGTGGTGGCACTACTGACATTGCAGTTATATCTTTGGCTGGCGTGGTGGCTTGGAAATCATTGTCAATTGCCGGTGAAGAATTTAATAAAAATATTATTACTTATAGTCGAGATATTTTTAATCTTTTACTCGGTGAAAGACAGGCCGAGATTGTTAAAATTAGAGTGGGTAGTGCTTTGCCACAAAACGAACCGTTGTCCATGGAAATGCGTGGTCGCGATTTGCTTTCCGGTTTACCAAAAGAAATTGTCGTAAACGACAGTCAAATTCGTGATGCTCTTAGTCGTTCTATTCGAACGATTGTGGAAAATGTTAAAGCCACGTTAGAAATAACTCCGCCAGAATTAGTGGCCGATATTTATGAGCGAGGTATTGTTTTAACTGGCGGCGGGGCGCTTTTGCGCGGCTTTGACCGGCTTTTATCAACCGAAACGGCGATTCCGGTGCGGGTGGCTGATGATCCGTTAACCTGTGTGGTTCGCGGAGCTGGTTTGCTTTTAGAAAACGAAGAGCTTTTGAATAACGTGGTTTTGCCTTCATCTCGTGATGGTGGGATCATTTAATTATTTAATTTTTTATTTTTGTGTCTTGGTTAAAGCGTTGGAAAATTTTTTCCCGTTTTTGGCCACCGGTTTTTTTTGTTATTTTAATTTTAGCTGGCGCAATTTTTTTTCCAAGAGTTACCACTTTTTTGGTTCAACCTTTGGTTTGGCTGGGATCAGAAATAAATAAATTACCAGTTTTTGTTTCGGCCGATTGTTCCAAGGGGCAAGAGCAATTATTGGCTTTAGCTTTTGATCGAGTCGAATTAGAAAATTTAAAAAGCGAAAATGAAGAATTGCGCAAACAGTTAAATTTTTTTGCCCGACAGTCCTTTACTAATATTACGGCTAGAATAATTAATCGTTCAGCCTCAACTGTTGATGGCTTGGTGGTTATTGATCGAGGATCAGATGGTGGGGTAATAAAAGAAGCCGCGGTTATTGCCGCCGACGGTTATCTCGTTGGTCGAGTGGTGACCGTCTACCCAAAGATTTCCCTAGTTCGGCCACTACTTAGTCGGTCTTCAAAAATTACAGCTTCGATTTTGAATAGTTCACGAACCATTGGCTTAGCCACCGGAACCGGTGGGGCTTTATTAACTCTGCAATTTGTTCCGCAGGACCAGGTTTTTGCGGTTAATGATTTGATTGTTACTTCTGGTTTGGAGTCTGGTATTCCTTCGGGGTTAATTATTGGTGTGGTAACTAGCATTATTCAAGATTCAGCCGCACCTTTTCAAACAGCAACTGTTGAACCATTGGTTGATATCCGGCGTTCATCAATTGTCTCGGTGGTGATTTTGCCCGCGGCTTTATGATTAAGTATTTATTTTATTTTTTACTATTCTTTTTTTTAGCCGAAGTTGAAACGGTTTTTTTTCGAACCCTACCCACACCTTTTTTATTTACTCCTTTAGTTTTTTCGGTCGGCCTGTATCTTTACCAACATCGTGCGTCAGCCGTGGGTTTGTGGTGGCTTTTAGCTTTCGGAGTTTTTTTAGACGTTTGGCATATTGGGGTATTGCCGGGTGAAACGATTTTTTATGTCCTAACTAGTGTTTTGGTTTTTGTCCTAAGTTGGCGTTTTTTTACCAACCGGTCTTTTTATGGGGTTAATATGTGTGCTTTTTTGTCTTTATTAGCCCTGCAAATTATGCATGGAATTGGTTTCTTTTTTTTGGCTTGGCCTGAGCCAGAAAATTTTCCTTGGTTAAACTTTTTTTGGTCTATTTTTTGGCAAGAAGTTTTTTTGCTTTTACTAGTTTCGTTTTTGTTTTTTTTCTCCGATCGTTTGCGAAAATTTTTTCGACGTTTTCTGATAACCTCATCTACTTAATTATTTAAAATTTGTGTCTTGGTTTAAGTCAGAAATCAAAAAATCTAATCCTTTCCCAATTTCTCAAAATGATCTGGGTTGTTTAGCGCCGCAAAAAAATTTCGAACAAGACATCACCTTTATTCAAGACCCAATCCCAAACACCAATAAAGGAATTTTAGGTTTGAGTTTAAAAGCCCAGCCTTTTTATTTAGCGATTTTTTTTCTATCGGCAATTTTTTTGTTTTTTACTGGGCGAGTTATTTATTTACAAATTTTTCAAGGCGATTATTATCGAGGGCTGGCTGAAAAAAATCGTTTTTACATTGAATATTTATCGGCCGAACGCGGCATTATTACTGATCGCAATGATAAAATTTTGGTCGAAAATTCTCCAGCTTTTTCTTTAGTTATGACAATTGATAGGTTGCCAAAAAATACCATTGAACGCGAAACGGTTTTTAATCGAGTTATTGATCTAGCTGGTTTACAGCGAGCTGATCTTGATTTATTAATTCAAGAATATTCCGACGTAGCCACCGAAGAAATTGTGGTAAAAAAAGATTTGAATTTTGAACGGGCTATTTTAGCCATGTCAGAAGAAGAAAATTTGACCGGCTTTACTGTTAAATTTGGTACCAAACGACATTATAATTCATCGGCCGTTTCTTTTTCTCAACTTTTGGGTTACACCGGTAAAATTAATAGCCAAGAGTTCACAACACTTAAGGAAGATGGTTATCGTCGGGTTGATGAAATTGGTAAAGCTGGTGTAGAGAAAAGTTGGGAAACGGCTCTCCATGGTCAAACCGGCAAGCGTTTAATAGAAGTTGATGCGGCTGGCCAGGCTAAAACAATTTTTTCCGAAGAGCCACCAATTAAGGGGGAAGTCGCTAAGCTAACGATTGACGCTGATCTTCAAGTGGTTTTGGAGAAATCTTTACAAACGGCCATGGAAAAAATTGGTAAGCAAAAAGGTGTGGCCATTGTGACTAATCCTAATACTGGAGAAATTTTAGCCTTGGTCGGTTTACCTTCATATGACAGCAATCTTTTCGCCGGCAGTATTGAACAAAATGTTTACCAAAATTTATTAGACGATCCTAATCAGCCGCTTTTCCCCCGGGCAGTGGCCGGAGAATTTCCTCCAGGTTCAACTTTTAAACCTTATATAGCGACTGCGGCTTTAACCGAAGGAGTTATTATACCAACTACTTCTTTTCTCTCAGCTGGTGGCTTGCGAGTCGGTCAGTGGTTTTTTCCTGACTGGAAAGGTGGCGGCCACGGAGTCACTAATGTTTATAAAGCTTTAGCTGAATCGGTTAATACTTTTTTCTATATTGTGGGCGGCGGTTTTGATACTTTTACCGGTCTGGGAGTGGAACGAATCACTTCTTACGCTGCGTTATTTGGTTTTGGCCAACCAACTGGCATTGATCTGCCGAGTGAAGCCGCTGGTTTTTTACCATCCAAAGAATGGAAAGAAGAAACTAAAGGCGAACGTTGGTATGTTGGCGACACCTATCATTTAGCCATTGGCCAAGGCGATCTTTTGGTTACGCCGATTCAAATGGCCCAAGCTCTTGATACGGTGGCCAACGGGGGAATTAAATATTCTCCGCACGTGGTTTTATCGCTTGACGGAAAGCCGGTTGAGATTTCTGGTGAAAAAATGTCTGAGGCGATTACCGAGGTTTTGCCAATCGTTCGTGAGGGTATGCGCCAATGTGTAACTTCTGGCAGCTGTCGTCAATTAGATGCCTTGCCCATTACTTCGGCTGGTAAAACTGGCACGGCCCAAATTGGCGGCACCGAGGAAACTCATTCTTGGTTTACGGGTTTTGCTCCGTACGAAAATCCGGAAATCGCTATTACCATTCTGATTGAAGAAGGCGGTCAGGGCTCAACCACCGCCATTCCCGTAGCTAGAGAAATTTTTCAATGGTGGTATAATAATCGTAAGTAATTTTTATCCACATACCAATATTCTTGACTTTTGTCTTAAATATAAGTAGTATTACTTTTACCTAAGAGATACACTCGTGGCTAAACCCCACGGGTGTATATTTTCAAGGCATTTTTTGTTAATATCAATATATGGCTACTACATTTGTTTCCCAACAAGGTTTAGAAGATTTAAAAGTTGAAATTGAACATCGAAAAAAAATTTTACGACCAGAAATCGCTCAAAAAATTGGTTCGGCTAAGGAGCTTGGTGATTTGTCAGAAAATTTTGAATATCATGAGGCTAAGGAGCAACAAGCCCAAAACGAGTCGCGTATCATGGAAATCGAGGGAATGATTATTAACTCGGTTATTGTTCATGATAAAAAGGGCGACTCAACTATTTCTTTAGGCTGTGCTTTTATTGCTGAAAAAGATGGAACAAAAAAAACCTTTCAAATAGTTGGTTCAAGCGAAGCTAATCCATTGGCAGGTAAAATTAGTAACGAATCGCCCATTGGTCAAGCTTTTTTAGGTGCAGCTGTTGGCGAAACAGTAGAGATCTCTATGCCGTCTGGGATAATAAAATATAAAATTATCGAAATTAAATAATTTAGAGTTACGAATCACGAATCTTTACACGAATTCACGAATCAACGAATATTGAAACAAACCCTTTGTCATTCCGAGCCGAGAGGAATCTCGTTTACCTTTCCGTAGCCCGGCGAAGGAAGGCCTCGTGGCTCTCAAGCAAACATTCGTTGATTCGTGTAAAAATTCGTGATTCGTAACTTAAAAAAATATGACCGAAGAAGAAGTTATTCGACGTGAGCGTCTTCAATCTTTGCGCGAGGCCGGAATTGATCCCTATCCAGCTCGGGTTAAGCGGACACGAACAGTTAAAGAGTTTTTAAATTTATTTGAAACTATTGAAACCAGCGGTGAAGTAGTGGGTTTAGTTGGCCGAGTTCGATCAATTCGAACTCATGGGGGCTTGTCTTTTGTTCATATTGAGGACGGCTCTGGTTCAGTTCAACTAATTTTAAAAAAAGATCATTTAGGCGAAGAAAATTACCAAGCTTTTATTAATTTAATTGACATTGGCGATTTTCTCGAAACTGCCGGTCGACCATTTACCACGCAAAAAGGCGAGCGATCTTTATTGACCGATCATTATAAAATTATTTGTAAATCGCTTTTGCCATTGCCAGAGAAATGGCATGGTTTAACCGATCAAGAAATTCGTTATCGTCAGCGATATTTAGATTTAGTTTCAAATGAAGAAGTGCGGAATATTTTTCGCGTCCGCTCAGCTGTCCTTACAGCGCTACGAACTTTTTTAAATGAGCACGGCTACATGGAAGTGGAAACGCCAATTTTACAAACCATTCCCGGTGGTGCTTCAGCTCGGCCATTTACCACTCACCATAACGCTCTTGATGCTGACCTTTATTTGCGAATTGCCCCGGAGCTTTATTTGAAGCGTTTATTAGTGGGTGGTTTTGAAAGAGTTTATGAAGTAGCTCGCTGTTTTCGTAACGAAGGTATTGATCATTCACATAACCCAGAATTTACTCAAATTGAGGCCTATGCGGCTTACATGGATTATCAAGAACTCATGACTCTCATGGAAGAAATGCTGACCGTGGCTATTAAAGCGGCTGGTCGAGAAATTTCGGCCGTGCCTTTGCGCGGTCAGATTTTGGATTTTACCACGCCTTGGCCACGTTTAACTTTCCGAGATGCGGTTTTAAAATTTACCAATCTTGATATTGAACTTTGCCCAGACAAAGAATCTTTAGTTAAGGCCATGCAAGAAAAAAATCTTGAAGTCGATTCGAGCGCGGCTTTTGGCACACTTTTGGATAATCTTTATAAGCAAACAGTTCGGCCAGCAATTATTCAACCGGTTTTTATTTACGATTATCCCACGGCAATTTCACCGCTCGTTAAACGCAAAGAAGGCGATGCCCGTTATATTGAAATGTTCCAGTTGGTTTATGGTGGTGGGGAAGAGAACATTAAAGCCTTTTCCGAGCTTAATGATCCGCTCGATCAAGAAGCACGTTTTAAAGAGCAAGCCGCCGCTCGTGAGCAAGGCGACGAAGAAGCGCAATTTGCTGATTTTGATTATGTTGAAGCCATGAAGCATGGCATGCCACCTAATGCTGGCTTTGGCATTGGTATTGATCGTTTGGTGGCCATGCTAACCGATTCATCCAATCTTAAAGAAGTTATTTTATTCCCAACACTAAGACCAGAGGAAAAATAAGGTTTAAAAAACCTGTAAAGTATTTTTACGGGTTTTTTGTTAAAATAGTTGTGTATGTTGTTTAATCGCCCGCGGCGGCGGCGTAATTTTTTTCGTCAGGCCCAAGTCGCGCCTTATCGGGCGCGACGTTTTCAAAATCCTTTTTTTCAAAGTAAAAATAAACATCCAAAATGGCCATTTATTGTGGCCGGAATAGTTTTTGGTTTAAGTATTGCCCTTATAAGTTTCTTTTTTACGGCCCCGATTTTTAAAATAACTTCAGTTCGGGTTGAAGGTGTTGAAACTTTTAAGCCAAAAAATATTCGCGATTTGACTGAAAGTTATTTAACTTCGCCAGCTTGGTTGATTTTTAATCATCGAAATCGTTTTTTGTTTGAGGCTTCAATTTTAAAAACCAAACTTGAAAAAGAAATGTCTTTTTCAGCCTTAGAAATAAAAAGGGAAGGGCAGACTTTGGCCATTATTATTAAAGAAAAAATTTCTGTTGGTTTATGGCAAACTAATGATTTAGCTTATCTTTTAGACGAAAGCGGTACAGCTATTCGCTCGGTTTCTCCAGAAGAAACTGATGGACTACTTCATCCGCCACTTTTACAAGGTCCAATGCTTAATAATCAGCCCATGCCTGAACCTGGTCAAGTTTTAATTTTTAAAGATTTAGAAAATAAATCCGTAGCCATTGGTCAGGCTTTACTATCAACCACAGAAATTCAAAATATTCGTACGTTTTTTACCGGTCTGCGTGATAATGGAATTTATCTTGAAAGTTTTGAATTAAATCGTAGTGTTGGTTCTTGGTTTAAAGCCGTAGCTAGTCCGGGCTACGCGATTCTTTTTGATCCAACCACAGACATTCAACCACAAATTAATAATTTTCTTTTGGTTTTTTCTCAACAAATTAAAGATCCCTCTAAACTTGAGTACATCGACGTCAGGTTTGGAAATAATGTATACTATAAATAAAATTTGTAAAAATCGTAGAAGCGTAGAAAACGTAGAATTTTGCTGAATCAATAATTATCAATCCCAATCCAATAATCTACGTTTTCTACGCTTCTACGTTCTACAACTATTTTAATATTATGTCTTTCCTAAAATTCGATCCCACTAATTTATTTATCGACGTAACCAAAAAAGATTTAGCTGAGTTAAAAAACAAACTTCAGAGCGCTGATAAAAAGCTAAAAGAACTTCGAGTTTCTAAAGAGCAAGGTTTTTTTGCTTTGCCATTTGCTGAAACAAATCGACGGTTTATTGAAGCCAAGGCCAAAATGGTTCAGAAAAAGTTTAAACGACTGATTGTCATTGGTATCGGTGGTTCAGACTTGGGCGCCCGAGCTATTCACCAGGCTTTGCCTAGTAAAAAAATGGAATTGGTTTTTTTAAGTAACCCCGATCCCGACACCATAGCTAAAGATCTTGGTTTTTCAGCCGAGGAGTGGAAAATCACGGCCATTAATTTAGTTTCAAAATCCGGAACTACACTTGAGCCATTGGCCATTTTTTTCATTGCTCGGGCTCGAATGATTAAAGCTTTGGGTGTTATTGAGCAAGCTAAACACATTTTTGTCACCACTGAAACAAAAAGCCCACTAGCCACTTGGGCCGAAAAACAAAAGTATGAAATTTTGCCACATCCACAAAATGTTGGCGGGCGTTTTGCTGTTCTCTCAATCGTGGGTTTATTTCCAGCGGCTTGTGGCGGGGTTGATATTAAACGACTCCTGGCCGGAGCTCAGTCCGTTGATTACGCCGAGGCGGCTAAATTTGCGGCCTTGCAGTATCTTAATTATCAAAAAGGCCGGACGATAAATGTGCTAATGCCTTATTCTGACCGTTTAAGCCGTCTGCCTTTTTGGTTTCGTCAGTTGTGGGCCGAGTCATTAGGTAAAGACGGTTTTGGTCCAACGCCAATTGCCGCTCTTGGTGCTGTTGATCAGCACTCGCAAATTCAACTTTATAACGATGGACCAAATAATAAGACAGTAACTTTTATTGAGGTTGAAAAATTTTCTTCATCATTACGAGTTTCTAAAAGTCTGCCCGATCTCGAATATGTCGTTGACAAAGATTTAGCCGATTTACTTCATGCCGAACGAAAAGGTACGGCTATGGCTTTAACCAAAAATAAAAAACCCAATGCCACAATTTTTATCCCCAATATTTCACCCGAAGCGCTTGGTGCCTTGTTTCAATTTTTTATGGTCGCTACAGCCTATGCCGGTGAGTTATTTGGTATAAACACCTATAATCAGCCAGGTGTTGAGGCAGGGAAGAAAGAGACGAGAAAGGTACTAGAGGAGGGCGTTAAAGGGCGTTGATGGGCGTTGATGGGCGTTTTGGGGCACTTAGGTGTTGATTAGACGTTGAGCGGATGCCATTCAACCCAAATCAGGTCAATCCCGCCACGTCCTCCGAAGTCCGAACGGAGGAGGAAAAAATCAAGGAAATCAAGGTACCGTTTTACGACACAAGATTATTTTTAAATAAAGCCAGGGCAGAGCAAGCCTTGACTTTATTTTTTTTGTGATAGGTTTAAAGGCCTCATCACGAAGGAGAGAAAGTTGTCTTTCTACGAATGGACTATCGCAATCGCCATTGGTGTGGCTCTGGGCACGCTTCCGTTGAATCTTCTTCTGGTGGTGTTGAGCCTTTATCTGAAGAAGATTGCCAACAATTAGTCGCGGCTAGGCCAATTCTAGGCCGGACTCTATCAAGAGCCCGGCCGTACTGTTTTTATTAGTTTGTCTCAAGGTATCAGAAATACCTTGATTTTCGTTTAACGCATTTTAAACGGTCGGCGTTTTGTTGGTTGTTACTAATCTACCCGCCGTCGCTAGGACTATGGCGGGCACAGCAAATTGGCTACGAATATTGGTTAATAAAAAAAGAATAATCTACCTCCTCTTTTAATTAGTAGGATTCGTGAAGATTAGTAGATTAGTAACAACCAGTAATCCAACTTAGTGTCGTCTAAGTTACATTGTGCGACACATTGTTTTTGACTTTAAAAAAGGCTTGGAGTAGCCTTCTGAAAGAAACAGGTCCACTACCCCCAATCTTTTTATCTTGGAGAAAAACCATGGGTGCCATCGTGATTTCGGCTGTCTTCATTCTTTTGGGCGTTGTCTCGTTGGCTTTGGCAGCCATCAGAATCTCTCCTCATCTTGGAAGATTCCCCGACGGTTTCGGTGAGCCGCTCATTCTAGCTGTCATTGCTTCAATATTGATCGGTAATGCCCTGGTGGTTCTTGAAACCAGGATAGCGATTAACACCTCGCTTCTCGTAACGGCCGGTACTCCGTTAATAATCATTATTTCGATTGCGATTGGACTTTTTTTAGGCCGAGTTCGCAACAGACGTAATGAAAAAAAATGAGAGTGCTGCGGCCGTCTTTTCCCCACCAGGGTTTCATCTTGGTGGGGCTCGTCGTTTATGTGTCGTAAAAATAAAATCATACCGATCGGTATGATTTTATTTTTATCTCAACTTAATTAAGAAGAAAAGCCAAACAACAGCATGAAATCAGGAAAATACGCCAGAACCAGCATAACAATGCCAATAAGCCAAGCGATCGTTAATACCGTGATGAAAGCTTTAATATTAGGATCTTCCTTCACAACCTCTAAAATCATCCAAGCAGCAAAAGCCGCAAAACCAAGTAACGGTAAAATGAAAAGGGCCCAACCAGTAATTTTAAGCCAAGGCATATTTAAAAGTGGTGAAGTGTTTAAAGTCGTGGAGTGGTGGAGTCTTGGAGTCGTGTTCTAATCCCTTAATAAGATACCAGATAATTCATGGGATTGGTAGGAATGCCGTCTTTGCGGACTTCGAAGTGGAGGTGGGGGCCGGTGGACATGCCTGCCCCGGCCATGCCGGGCTGACCACCAGATAAAGCAATGGTTTCGCCGCGAGCCACAAATTGATCTGTTTCAACTAAAATTTTTGATAAGTGCGCGTATAGTGTAGCCACGCCATCGGCATGAATGACTAAAATATAGTTTCCGTAAAGTTGACCCAAACGAACCCAGGCTACATAACCAGGAGCCGAGGATTTTATTGGCGTACCAACCGGTGTGGGGATATCTGTGCCGGGGTGTTCGAACATGTGCCGGAAAGGATAGGTTGGATCATGAAAAGTGGCGGAAATGCCTTTTAATGGCGTAACCGGCCAGGAAAGAGCTGAACTGTCACCGGCTAAATCATTGTCTTTGAGTTTTTGTTCGATGTTATTTTGCAGGCTAGAAATTTGGCGATTAACATACTGCTCTTCGGCCTGAAGATTATTAAGCAAATCATTGAATTTATCTTCAGAAGCCGCGGTCTGTTCAATTAAAATAAATTTTGATTCTTTTTCTTCATTGAGCAAAACAATTTTTTTCTCTAAAACTTTTTGCAAATCTTCCAGAGCGATTAGTTTATTTTCTTGATCGGTTTTATAAGCTTGCAGAGTGTCTTTGGTGCTTTTTACTTCATTAAGCGAAGTGTTTAAATCAGAATTAATAGTTTCGAGTTTTTCGGCTTGATCAAAAAGTTCGGAAAAAGACTGACTGCCCAAAACCCAATCAACCATGGAAGTTTTATCCGCGGCGCGGATTTCACGAAGAACAACTTTAATCATTTCTTGTTCTCGCTGAAGAGCCGCAGTTTTTTCGGCAATGGAATTATCAATAACGCGAATCTCATCGTCAAGTGAAGCGCTTTCTTCATTAGCCACCGTAATTTCTAATTCACTTTGGGCTACCCGATTATTGAGTAATTCAACTTCATTACTTAGCGAGGCTTGTTGAGATTCGGCTTGGTCGATCTTTTTTTGGTATTCACTGATTTGACTATTGATTTGGTCAACCTTAGCTTTACGAGCGGCGATTTCATCATTGATAGCCTGAAGGTCATTGGTCGTCTCAGCTTGAACAAAAAAAGTCTTGGTTGGAAAAACCAGAAAGGAGAGTACGAGAATTAAGATTGTTTTCCTCCAAAACATAAAATTGAGAACCACCCCTGCCGTCGCCTTGTGGCAAGCTATGGCAGGCACGGCCTAGCCCCTCCTTGTAAAAACAAGAAGGAGGGGATGGACGTTTCTTATAGTTTTTTTATTTGCTTATCTTTTTTATTTATTCACCCTTTTTTTTAAATTTTGACAAGAGTTTCTCCTCGTCCATCTCCCCCTTTTTAAATTTTGGCAAGGGGGAGCCAGAGGGGGTTATAATAATAACGACACGGCGTGTTTGATTCGGTTCAATGATTCTTCTTTTCCTAACACCCAAAGAAGTTCAAAGGGGCTGGGTGAAGTTGCCGAGCCGGAAAGAGCGGCGCGTAATGGCCAAAGTGTGGCGCCGTTTTGTAAACTGTTACTTACAATATACTCCCGAATGGCCGGTTCAATCAATTCAACCGAGGATAAAGTTGGTTCGTCAAAATTGGAAATCAAAGTTAGAAGTTTTTCTAATTGCTCTTTTGCTTCTTCTGGACTTGATTTTTTCCAAACTAAAATTTCTGGCAAATATTCTGGAAGTTTTAAATAAGAAGCAACTCGTTCGACAATATCTGAAAGCAAAACCAAACGCGATTGTTCAACAGTACAAATTTTATTCAAAATTTCTGGAGCGAGGCTCTTCCCTACCTCGGTCAAATACGGCAAACAAAGCTTTGTCAAATCATCGACCGACAGCTTGTGGATATATTGGCTGTTCATCCAATTAAGTTTTTCTTTGTCGAAAATAGCTCCTGATTTATTAACTTTTTCAATATCAAAAAGATCAGTAAATTCTTGCATGGAGTAGATTTCTTGATCGGCTTTAGGGTTGAAACCGCAAAGGGCCATGTAATTATTGAGAGCTTCAGGAAGATAACCTTTTTTGAGATAATCTTCAACAGCCACATCGCCTTGGCGTTTAGAAAGTTTAGAATGGTCTGGATTTAAAATTAGTGGCACGTGCGCAAATTGTGGCGGTTGCCAACCAAAAGTTTTGTAAAGAATTACATGCTTTGGTGTTGAAGATAGCCATTCATCGGCACGAATAATATGAGAGATTTCCATCATGTGGTCGTCAATAACCACGGCCAGATGGTAAGTTGGAAAACCATCGGATTTCAAAAGAACTTGATCATCAATATCTTTGTTTTCAAATTTAACATGACCATAAACTAAATCATCAAATTCGGTGACACCTTCAGGAACTCGAAGACGAATAACATATTTTTCACCGGCCGCCAATTTAGCTTCGATTTCTTCTGGAGCAAGGTTTAAACATTTACGGTCGTATTTTGTCGGTAGTTTTGCGAGCTCGTGTTCTTTCCGAACCGCATCGAGTCTTTCACTGGAACAAAAACAATAATAAGCCGAACCTTTTTCGACTAGAACTTTTGCGTGTTCGCGATAAATATCTGTGCGTTGAGACTGAACGTACGGTCCGTTTTGTCCTACCTCGGTTAAGGTTCCGTCGGCTTTAAGAATTGGACCCTCATCAATTTCAATTCTTAGGGTTTTAAGTACTCTAATTAAGCTCTCGGTGGCGCCTGGTACAAAACGAGTCTGATCAGTATCTTCAATGCGTAAAACAAAAGTGCCGCCATGTTTTTTGGCGAAAAAATAATTGTATAAAACAGTACGTAGGTTACCAATGTGTAGGTAGCCGGTTGGTGAGGGAGCGAAGCGAGTTCTTATTGACATAGGGGGACGAAATTACGAATTTTTACGAATATACGAATTTTGTTTTTTGACGTTCGTCATTGCGAGGAACGAAGCCGCTGAGTGACGTGGTAATCTAATAATTTTATCCGAATATTCTTAGATTGCCACGTCGCCTGACTGCCTGAGAGCTCCTCGCAATGACGGCGGGCAAGTAAGCGCCGTCTTATTATTTAAAACAAAATTTACAATCCAAGTTCATTATTAATTTTTTTCATGGCGGTTAAAACTAGTTCGACGAATTGTTCAATGGATAAACCAAGATAAGGTTCGCATTTTTTTATTAGTTCACGATTGGCGCCTTTAGCAAAGGATTTTTCGGACATGCGGTTGACCACGCTTTCGGTTTTTAGATCACTGATTTTTTTTGACGGCAGAACAAGCGTGGCGGCGACAACCAAACCAGTGAGCGGATCAATACATTGCAAGGCTTTGGCCATGCGCGTAGCCGGTTCAATGCCGTGGAGCTCATTGTGAGTCAAAATGGCCGCGGCGATTTCCTCTGAATATCCGGCGTCTTTTACCATTTGAGCGCCAATTTTGGAGTGTTCGTTGGGCTTGTCTTTGGTTTTTTCATAATCAACATCATGAAGAAGTCCGGCCAAACCCCAAGTTTCTACATCTTCACTAAAATGTTCAGCTAAACCTCGCATGGCCGCTTCGACGGCTAGGCAGTGTTTGATAAGGTTGGTGTTTTGGAGTTTGGATTGGAGTAAGTTTAAAGTTTCTGAACGGGTCATATATTATTTGACCCCTCTCTCTTATCTCTCCCCCAGGGAGAGAGGATTAAGTTGAGCACCTCTCCCCGAGGGAGAGGTTGGGTGAGGGGTTAATTATTTTTTTCAAGATATTTAAGGTAACATTCGTGACAAGCTACTTTTTTATTTTGATAAGTAAAATTTTTCGCCGCGCGAATGGCTCGGCCGCAATGAATACAAGAAAAATCAACAAAAATTGGTGAGTTGGTTTCTTTCTGTAAAGTCAGAAGTCGGCTAATAAAATGTTCATTGGGTGGGGCAATTCTTAGTCGTTTGTAAAATTCTATTTCAGGTTTTAGAAAAGAAAATTGGCGATTGATTTTTGGATCAAAAATTGGTTTATTAGCCCAATGGTCAGTATCAAAATCGTCAATTGATTCGGGAATTTGTTCAATGGTTCGTCCGGTAGCCGGATCAAATACAGAGAAACCGCTGGCACCATTGGCATTAGGATCGTATTCTGCCACACCAAAAAGTTTAGCCTCCCCAGGAGTACAACCAAAAGTATTAGGAGCGGCTGATTCGTAAAAATATGACCCGGCATAGCTGTTGGGAAAAAAGTTGCCATATTCACCTCGTTCTAACATAGCTGACTTAATTTTATCCAACTCAATCCAATATTCTTCCTCTGAATATTGTCTATTTAGAATACAAAACTTTTTGTGTTGCAAACCTACACAACCAAAACAATTTTCACAATTGAAACAATGAAAAGAATATTCGCAATTTTGACAACGAACTAAGACGCTGGAAAAAAGACAAGATGACGAAAAACTAATTGTCAAACAAGCAAAACAATTGTTACCCCCAACTACTCCTCCACTAAAGCAAGAATCTGTACTACCCATAGGAGTGACAAAACATTTATAAATATTGGAACAATTTTTTTCTACAAAAAAACCGTCAACAATATTAGTGGCTTCAGTAATGTATTCACCGGTAGCATTAACGGTGTTCTCATTAAAATTCTCCGGCCAAACAGCTTCGGTTTTCAATAATTGTTGGAATTTATTTTTATATTCTAAAAAAATCGAACGTTTACCCAAATCAATAGTGCCAACGGTTTTCTCCCAATCTTCTTTAGTTAATTGTTGATTAAAAAAAAGATATTTTTTATTGCGTTTATTAGTCGCGCCAAAACAATTTTCACAACCACGACAATCAAAAAGAAAGGCGCTGTTAAGACAATCTCGTGATTCTCGGATTGTTTTACAATTATGAATACGACTGGAATGAAGAACATCGTAAGAATCATTGACCGAATCAGCATAAATACATAAAGCCGAATTTTCCGTTTTTGAATTTAAACCAAAAAAACTATTAATTGAAGCACAGGCCATAACAAAGTAACTGTCCTTATCACCAAACGAAGTTAAAGCCAAAGAATTTTCCGGTTCTTTTAAATTTCTGCTGGCATTTACCGGCACCGTAGTTTGCAATTGACGAAATTGCGGAAAAAACGGTTGATCAAATTTTGGTTCAAGTTGAATGGAACTAAAATCTTTAGCAAACCATTCCGAATCGGGCAAAACTTTGATACCGCTATTTGGATTGTATCCACTCAGCACCGGCTTCCCTGTTTCAGGATTTTTATGCCACCACCATTGGTAGTTAGTAAAAAAGGCACTCAATTTTTTCAAATGAGTTAGAGGGGAAATTTTAAGCGGCGGCACATTAAATTTTTTATACCAACCAATTTCTTCTTCAGTCATCTGCCATTTTTCGCCAGTCAAAACACAAGTCCGCTCACCGGGTTGGGTGGCGTCGAGAATTTTTTTAATGGCAGTGTCGTAGTTGGGGGTTTTGGACATATATATTGTTACGAATTACGAAAAGTGCCGAATATACGAATGTGGTTTTTATTGAAAAGCACAAGGGCCACAATGGAAACACGGGGAATTTTTTTATTTTCCTTTTATCACCATTGTAACTTTTGAACTCCAAATT
>JAZDEQ010000065.1:0-8633 GCA_043808565.1 Candidatus Uhrbacteria bacterium
GAGGATCGGGAATAGATGAAAAAAATTCAAACAAAGTTCCTCCAAATTGCATAAAACATGGTCTTATTGACCATGTTTTATGATACCAGTTTTTTAAAATTTTGCTAAGTTTAGGTGAAATTAAGATGCGTTAGCCCTGGGCTTCGGGGTGGCCAAGTTCTAATGGCCACGTCTCTCATCGTCAGCATTCCCGCCAAAACTACTGTGGCACACATCCACAGGAATTGGCCTTTACTGATGAAAACTCCGCTCAAGTACGCAAAGGTCAATAGCACCAAAATTCCACCGCCGGAAAACAGGACTCCGATACCCCAATCTCTTGTGTTTTTCCACCAGTCATGGCGCGTGTCCCGAGCCAATGGAGACAAGAGAAACGACAAAACATTCCATTCCTCGACCGCAATGGCCCCAAAAAGCGCCCAGCCCTCAACGACGACGATGCCGACCAAACCAATGACCAGGACAACCATTCCAAACATAATGGTACCTTCTGTATCAGCATAACCCAGCCACCACCAGACCGCACCGAGCCCAAAAATTCCGGTGCCGAACAGGAAGATACCGAAAGCGATCATGAGGGCGCGGTTGATCCAGGTTTCCTGATTTTTTTCCATGGTTCCTCCGAAATATCAGTGAAAGGTGAAAGGAAAGAGCGAAACGGCTTAGAATGCCACTTTTTGCCCTTTTTGTCAAGCCAGCCTTGCCAAAAATCCGACGATTAGCTATACTTCGCCCGTAATAATTCTTAACCCCGTTTAAGTTAACCCGGGTACGCCCGCGGACAAACTTAGCGGAAAACCTTATGGCTTTTAAAAAGCTTATAAATGAAGAAAGTGAATTTGGTAAAATGCTCGCTGATGGCGGGTTTTTAAAGATCCCAAAAGTTGGCGATGTGATTCGTGGCAAAATCATTGCTACCAGTCGTCGCGAAGTCCGGATTGATATTGAGGGCATGACGACCGGTGTTATTCGTGGTCGTGAACTTTATGCTGAATCAGCTTCTTATGATGATTTAAATATTGGCGATGAAGTTGATGCCACCATTCTTGATTTGGAAAACGAAAACGGCGACATGGAATTATCTTTCCGCTCAGCTGGCCAGCAAAAAGCTTGGGATGAATTACGAAAATTTTTCACCACTGGCCAAATTGTCGCGGCCAAAGTTATTGAAGCCAACAAAGGCGGCTTGCTCATGCGCATTGGCCATGTCACTGGTTTCTTGCCAGTCTCGCAACTTTCACCAGAACATTATCCACGAGTTTCCGGCGGTGATAAAAATAAAATTTTAGAAAAACTTCGCACCTATGCCGGCATTGATATGGACGTTCGGGTTATTGATATTAATGAGAGCGAAGAAAAATTAATTGTTTCCGAAAAATCTGTTTGGGAAGAACGTCAGAAAGATTTAATCTCCCGTTTCCGCGTTGGCGATAAGGTTTTGGGCGAAGTTACAGCCCTGGCCGACTTCGGTGCTTTCTTACGCTTTGATACTTTGGAAGGTTTGGTGCACATCAGTGAAATTGCTTGGCAACGCATTGATCATCCTCGTGATCTTTTGAAAGTTGGCCAGCAAGTCGAAGCCGAAATCATTGGCATTGAAGGTAGTAAAATTTTCTTATCCATGAAAAAATTAGTTGATGATCCTTGGAAAAGAATCCAAGAAGAATACAAAATTGGTCAAACCGTCAAAGGTAAAATTTTAAAGATTAATCCTTTTGGTTTCTTTGTTGAACTTACTCCGGAAATTCATGGTTTGGCCCATGTCTCTGAACTTTCTGATAAACCAGGCATTGATATCAATACCCTTGGCAAAATTGATCAAGAAATGGAATTCAAAGTGGTTTCCATTGAACCAAAAGAACATCGACTTGGCTTGTCTTTGAAGGCCATGACCGCACCGGAGGCAGCAGAGGCAACTGATGAAGTTTCGGAAAAGCCAAAAAAATCTAAAAAGATCGAAGAGGTTGAAAAAACAGTAGAGGCATCACCCTTCGACCCGGCCGCTCAGGGTCTTCGAGAGGCATCGGAGGCAACAGAAGTGACAGAGGAAAAGAAAGAAGAATAAAATATTGAGTAAAAAAAGCAGAGCAAAAAGCTCTGCTTTTTGGTCTTGAAAAATTCAATGGTTCGTGTATAATTTCCTCATTCGCTTCAAAAAAATTTAACCCCCCTTAACTCCCCTAAACCCTCTTTAACCCCTCTTATGAAACCTCTTTCCAAAAATCTAATTCTCTTCCTCTTGGTGCTCCTGGTTATTGGCGCGATTTTTTCTACTTATAATTTAAAAAATGACAAACCAAAAAATATTGGTATTAGCACCTTGGTCGAACAAGTAACTAAGGGTGAAGTTAAAACCATTACGGTTTCTGGCAGTGAAATGCAAATCGAACTCAAGGATGGTACTAAAGAAACCACGCAAAAAGAAGCCACTCAGTCTTTGTCTGAACTTTTTAATAATTACAATGTTGATTCTAATGCAGTTTCGGCAGTTGAGGTTAAAATCGAAAACGAAAGTGGTAAAGGAATTTTTTGGAGCGTTGTTCTGCCCACCCTTTTACCTTTAGTTTTGATTCTAGCTTTATTTTGGTTCATGCTCCGCCAACTTCAGGGTTCGAATAATAAAGCCATGATGTTTGGCCAGGCCGGGGCTCGCGAATTTTCTAAAGACAATAAAAATAAAATTACTTTTAAAGATGTAGCTGGGGCTCGCGAAGCTAAGGAAGAATTAATGGAAGAAGTTGATTTTCTTAAAAATCCCAAAAAGTTTTCTGACTTGGGGGCTAAAATTCCTAAAGGTGTTTTGCTCATGGGCCCGCCAGGGACTGGTAAAACTTTAATCGCCCGAGCGGTGGCTGGCGAGGCCGAAGTACCGTTCTTTCATATTAGCGGTTCAGAATTTGTCGAAATGTTTGTTGGGGTTGGCGCGGCCCGAGTCCGTGATCTTTTTGCTAAAGCCAAAAAAAGTGCGCCGTGTATTATTTTCGTTGATGAAATCGATGCGGTTGGCCGTCAGCGCGGAGCTGGGTTAGGTGGTAGCCACGACGAACGTGAGCAAACCCTTAACCAAATTCTTGTCGAAATGGATGGCTTTGATCCAAATATTGGGGTTATTGTGATTGCGGCCACTAACCGCCCCGATGTTCTTGATCCAGCTCTTTTGCGCCCAGGTCGTTTTGATCGTCGAGTGGTTTTGGACATGCCTGATATTGGCGAGCGCGAAGAAATTCTTACCATTCACGCTCAAGGCAAACCAATCGAAGCCGAAGTTAATCTCCGCCGAGTAGCTGAACGCACCCCGGGTTTTTCTGGGGCTGATCTTTCTAATCTTTTAAACGAATCGGCTATTCGCGCCGCTCGGAATAATCAAAAAATTATTACCTTAACCGATGTTTTAGAATCAATTGAAAAAGTTTTACTTGGTCCGGAACGCAAAAGCCACATCCTGCTCCCTAAAGAACGCGAAATTACGGCTTATCATGAGGCTGGTCATGCCTTAGTCTCACACATTTTGCCGCATGCTGATCCGGTTCATAAAGTTTCCATTATTAGTCGCGGCCGAGCGGCTGGTTACACGCTCAAGCTCCCGCTTGAAGACAAAAAAATGCACAGCAAGTCCGAATTCCTTGATGACATCGCGGTTTTCTTAGCCGGTCATTTAACCGAACAAGAAATTTTTGGCGATGTCACGACCGGCGCTTCCGATGACTTGCGCAAAGCCACTAGCTTGGCCCGTGAATTGGTGGTCACTTATGGCATGAGCGAACTTGGTACGCGAACTTTTGGCGATAAAGATGAAATGATTTTCCTTGGCCGCGAAATTCACGAAGCTCGCGACTATTCAGAAAACACCGCCCAAAAAATTGACGAAGAAATTAATCGCATCATTGCTCGCGCTCGCGAGGTGGCTTGTGATATCATAAAGAAAGAACGTTCTAAACTCGATCTCATTGCTAAAACACTTTTGGAAAAGGAAACGATCGAAAAAGAGGCGTTTGAGAAATTAATGAATTAGAGGGGGATAATTTTTTGGGCGTTAAGGCACTAAAAGGCGCTAAGGCAAGGAATTTGTTTCTTAAAAAACAAAAAACACCTTGACCTTAATGCCCCATAACGCCCTTCAACGCCTTAACGCCCCCCCCACAAAAAAGGAGGAATATGTCCCAACCAATTTATCGGCCGTTATTTTTAAAGGCCTGGAAAATTACCTGGCACCATAAACATTTATGGTTGTTGGGCATTTTTGCTTCTTTTATGGCCGCTGGCGGGCTTTTTGAAGCCATCTCCAGTAATTGGCGAACGGCTTCAACTGGCCAGCTTCTGATTCAACAAACTCTTAATGGCACTATTCCGGGTTATCAGTGGTTGATATCTTACAGTCGTTATCTAACTGAACTAAGTCCTGTTCATCAATATCTTTTGATATTTTGGTTCTTGGCGCTTTTAGCTTTTTTTATTATCTTCGGTGCTCTATGCCAAGGAGCAATTTTAAATAGTGCTTTAGAAAAAAAACCCATTGGTTTTAAAGAACTCTTAAAAAATGGCTGGCGTTTTTTTAGTCGAATTATTGGGTTGGATATTTTAGGCAAACTCGGCGTGGTGATTATTTTCTTTCTTTCGATTGTGCCCTCGGCCTTTTTAAATCCTTTGCCATACGGTTGGTATAAATTTCCGCCATTAATTGCTTTTGTAATTTTTTTAGTCGGTGCTCTCCTGGTTACCATTTTACAAATGTTGGCCTTAGTCGCCGTCGTCCACAAACACCAAAATCTTAAAGCTGCCATAATTGAAGCTTGGCATATTTTTAGACTTCACTTTTTGGTCGCCATTGAAATGGGTATTTTACTTTTTGTTACTTCACTGATTGCTCTAGCCGCAACTCTTGGTTCGTTTTTTATCTTGGCCGTACCTATAACTCTTTTTTTTGTCATAGCCACAGCCACCGCTTCACCGGCCATCTACACAATCGCAATTATTTTTGCTTACAGTCTGGTTTTGGCTACTATTTTTCTCATTTTTGGCTGGCTCACGGCTTTTCAGTACACGGTCTGGTCATTATTTTTTGAGGAAATGGAACGATTTGGCATTGTTTCATGGATTAAGCGACGGTTTAAAAAATAATTTGTCAAAAAAGACTGAACAAAATTATTTGCTCGGTCTTTTTTTATTCACTAAACTTTTAGACAAATAAAAAGTCCCGTGATAATTTTACTTAGTCTTCCGGCTTCTTTTCTTCAACCAAATTCTCCTGGAGGTTTCATGAACCGCCAAGAAGCACAACGATGCTTTGAAGAAATGACCAATCGGCTGAAAGAGCTGGGTGTTGAAATTGACCGCTCACACAACTTCAAAAGCGGTCGTTATTGCGGAGGTTCTGGATTGGAGGTGATGAGAAAGGATTGGTTTCTACGCTGGTCTTTTCTTCGCGGTCGAGTCTTAGTGATTCTTTCCTCGGATTCGGCCAAAGGTGGTGGTACCAGAGATTTAAAAATTTGTGTTATCCAGGAAGCATCTAATCACTGGTCTAGGACGATTAAAGTCATTAATGGACAGGACCGAAACTTGTCGGCTGGCCCCAATGGTCAAAAAGTTGCTTTGTGGATCGATTCTACTACTGACCAAAACGAAGTTGGCCTGGATTGGGTCGATCAACTTGTTCGAACCTTTCTCGAACACTAACCACTGCCACGGCTTTACCGCTCCACCCCTCGCTCGGGTCGGAGCGGTGCGTTTTTTTAAACTTTATTTTTTATTTTCACCATCAAGCATAAGTTTTAACAAAAACAAAGTTTCGTTTTTTAATTTTGTTCTAATCCAAACTTTTTGTTTTTCGGTAACCAAATCACCAAGACCGTCTAAAATATTTTTGTCCTGATAAATCTTCAGGTTAGAAATAACTTTTCGTAAAAATTTTTTAAATGACACGTCGGCTCTATTTTCGACAATTGCCTTATTTATCGGCCAATTATTTTTGGCAAAAAAACAAACATCGTAAATATCACGATTGGTTTTTCCCAAGCGTTCACTCATAGCCACCAGCTTATGAGCAAACATGTCTTCTTTAATCATAACCAAGGTGGAAATCCCCATGTACGATTTTAATTCAAACTTTGAGCCAAATTCGCGTCGGTTAATTTCAATTTTTACATTTTGGGCTTTGTTTATTTTTTGGTCATAAGATAAAACAAACAAAAAACCAGATTTCTTCTTAGCTGCTTCTTTAATCAGGCCGTATTTTTTGATTATTTTTTCTACGGCTGAGAAAACAACTTCTTCTTTTGACTTATCCAGTAAATCAAAATCCAAATCAACCGAAAAACGATCCAAGCCGTAAAAAAGATAAGCCGCCGTGCCGCCTTTAAAACCCAAAAACGGTCCAATTTCTTTATTGGCATAAATATCGGCTAAAATTTGTAACAAAACTTTTTTATGGGTGGCCGCGTCTAACATAAAATTATTTTTCATTTTTATAATTTTCGTAATATTTTTTAATTCGTTTTTCCATTGTCGGGCTTTTATAAATCGGCAGAATTTCAAAAACCTTTTCCCAATCAAGGAGCGACAAATTATCAAAATAATAATCTTTGCTCCGATAAACCGTATCCAAAAAAGCCCGTTCTTTGGTAGCGATTGAATATTCGTCGCTTTGATCAATCCCCAAAGGATTAATTAAAATTTCTTTTTTAATAATTCGAAAAGAATATTTTTGCTTGTCGCATAAAATTTCTCTTTTAACATAAGAGGCAACAAAAATCTGTTCGTAATATTGAAAAGTAATACCAGCCGCGCCTAAAACCGTTTCAAAACTCGCATAAGCCGGCTTAAAAATTTTTGTCGCCAATTCCAATCGATCATAATTTTGATCTTTAACATACAAACCCCGACGCGGTCGAAACAATTTTTTACTTCGAATATAAGAACTTAACCGCACCTCTACAGCTTTAATATTGGCATCGCCCCACAACAAAACCGCATCTTGAACCGAAAAAACGGTTTTTTTCGACCTTAACAAAATATCCAAATATTCGCCTTTTTGAGCCTTTTTCATAAATCAGTACTGGATATTAGCTTTAAACTAATGTCCAGTACTAATATAGCATATTTTAAGAAAAAAAGCAAGCCCGCACCAACCGTCGTGTTGGTGCGGGCCAAGACAAAAGAACAAAAATCACCTTATCGAAAATCGGCCGTTCACAGCCCCTGACACAACAGCAAGGATTATCAGCAGGCTCGTCCACCCCACCACGGCCAAAATATCAGGATTGATTCCACCGATCACCGTGGTCAAGCCTTCCAGGCCGAAACAGATCAACCCGATCAGTACAGACGGACCAGCAAATCGTTCCATCCACTCTCGGCGCGGCGTGGCTCCGGCCAAAATTGCGGAACCAAGGGAGACAAGCATGTACCCAAGAAACAACCAAACCCAAAACAAAATCTGTGCAACCACGGCTAGCTCCTTTTGTGGATTTCGAAACGAATTTGCTGGCCGGAAAAATCACCGACCAGTATCTGAACTATTTTCCTTCTTCCATGATTCGCGCCAGTACCTTACCCCAATCTTTGGGGCCGTTACGTCCGCACTCGAACCATCGCTTCTCATACTTTCCGACAACAACCGGGGTGTTTCCGGACAGTTGACCATCGATGAGATCCATGAGTGTCACCAAAGAATCACTGTGATGATCACCGTCAGTCAGAATCGCAACGAACCGAACACCCAAGTTCAACGCTCGCAGGGCAAAAACAAGGCCGACGGGCAAGAGAGAACCTTCGATCTGCTTCCGACCGAAGTAGACCCCCAATAACTTTGAATGCTCGACCGGCGGCATTGGCATCCAAAGATCGGTCAACACTGCGTCGAACGGGTGACTTGGACTGACCGCTGGCGCACCAGGACGGAAACCGAGGGCTTGGCAGGCTTCCTCGACGGTTCCACAGACAGTCAAATTGTGGCCAACAAGAGTCCAGTAAGCCGAACCGAGGTTGGCAGGAGAATCATCTACAACGAGAATGTGCATTGGAACCTCCGTTAAAGGAACACTGTGCCGAGCCAGCGAACTTGCCAGTCGACAACCAACAATATTTCAAAAAATGATAATCGTCAATCATAAAACGATCATTTTTACTATCGTTTTTATTTTTTGTTGACTTTAAGCCAAATAAAAAATATACTTGTGGTATATCTTTGATTAAATCATTTTGAAACACCTCGTCATTGCGAGGAGCTCCTGGATCGTAAGGCGACGTGGCAATCCGGTGGCGTCGAGTTCGAGATTGCCGCGTCGTTCAGCGGCTTCACTCCTCGCAATGACGGGGTTGGTATTAAACTTTTTATGGAAACTATAAATGATCGCCTTCGACAGCTTGGTTTGCTTGAAAACGAAATAAAAATTTATCTCTACTTGCTTGAACAAGGCCTTTCTTCCCCGCCACAAATTGCTCGAGGGACAAAAATGGCTCGGCCGAATTTGTATGGAATTTTACGTTTGCTAAAAGAAAAGAATTTGGTTCTTGAGCAAAGACGCGGTCAACGAAAAATTTATTCAGCGGCTGATCCTACGGTTTTGGTACAGACGCTTGAATCACGCACCGAAACCATGAAACAAATCCTGCCAGATCTGCGGGCGCTTTTT
>JAZDEQ010000066.1:0-16749 GCA_043808565.1 Candidatus Uhrbacteria bacterium
GAATATACGAATTTGGTTTTTGTTGAAGGACACAAAGGTTACAAGGAGAGCAAGAGGAATATTTTTTCATTTTCCTTTTGTCACCATTGTAACCTTTGAGCCCAAACATTCGTATATTCGTTACTTTTCGTAATTCGTAACGAATGGATACCTTGATAAACGAACCTGCTTTTGATATAATACCACGCGTTGAAAGAAGAAACAAAAACAATTTGGGATAAATTGCGGGTATGGTTTAGTGGTAAAACAGTTGCTTCCCAAGCAACGGTCGCGAGTTCGATTCTCGCTACCCGCTCCAGCCTTCGCTCCGAGGCAGAGCTTCGGCTTGGTGAAGTCAACGGCATCTATTGTTAAATTTAAATATTTGCCGATGTAGCTCAGTGGTAGAGCAAACGATTCGTAATCGTTAGGTCGGCGGTTCAATCCCGCCTATCGGCTCCAAAAAATTTTGAATTAATCGCAATGCTTTCGCCTGCCCCGCCGAAGCTCGTCGCGAGCGAAGGAGGGTAAAGCAGAGGTCGTGGGTTCGATTCCCACCATCGGCTTTCGGCTATTAAAAACAATTAAAAAAAATCTCCTTTGTTTAAAAGGAGATTTTTTGATTACTTACTAAACCGTTTTGAAAAACCGCCAAATCTTGGAAGAGGTGGTAAAACTTTCTAAAAATTTATCTAAGGAATATTTTTGGACAATGATAATTTGAAAATGATACTTAGTGCCCTCATCAACACTTTCAGTTTTTTCACTGGCTGAAACAATGGAATAAACCGAACCCAAATCAATGACATCACTAAATTGATTTAAACCCAAAGCTACGGCCGCGCTAATCCATTCGGCCGGCACAGCATCGACTGTAACAAAACCAATATCACCACCCTGACTGGCCGAAGTAGGATCTTCACTAACCTCGGTGGCCACAGCGGCAAAAGTCTCGCCGTTTTTTAATCGTTGCAAAGCTCCATCGATTTTATTTTTAGCCGTAGCCTGTAAACTATTATCTGCAAATACTGCTTCTTGAAGTTGAGAACTTAAAACCACTGGCTTAATCACTCGCTCAATAAAAAGTTGTTTATCCCAACCGAAAGTATTTTTTATAACCGTCAGAGCCGCTTCTTCGGAATCGTACTGAGCCAAAACCTGCTGGGTCATCTGGTCAACTTTGGCTGGATCTAAAACTACCTTATATTGTTTGGCCAATTGACGAATTTCGGCCTTACTAATCATGGTTTCAATAATACTATTTCGCATCTCTTCAATTGAGGGCGCTTCGGCTTGAGCGGTTTGGCCTTGTAAATATTTTTGCATGGCATCCCACTCAATATAAAATTCTTTAAAAGTTATAGGTTGGGCATTAACCATAACAATAGGATATGGCACAACTGAGGTAACCGAGCGAACAAAAGAATCGTTAACTGGTAACAAATAAACGGCCGCTGAGATAGCCACAGCCGCTACTAAAACAACCGCGACAACTGCGCTTAAAATAATAAGACGAAATTTTTTGACTGGTAATTGGCGACGCATTGGCGGCAGAATGGGATCGGCCGCGGTTGATGCGGTTGGTGTTGTTTCGACATTAACAACCGGCGTAATCAAAGGGTCAAGATTGTCATTTTCCATAAGATTTTAGAAAAAAATATTTTTGAGTATCGAAAAAGTAATACCACCATTTTTGCGGATTGGCAATGGCAACTGGGGATGAATTAATCAAATCTTCATCTGACAGCTGACCATTTACTGCCTCGCTGTTTAGCGAAACCGCCGCCTTATCCGCCGTTCCGCTAATCACCACGATTTGTTCGCCGGGTTTATTCATTCCCAACTTTAAACGCGCTTCTTTTTCTAAAAAAGCCTCGGTTTGAGTTAAGGAAACCAGTTGTTCTATTTCCATATGTTGGGCCTTGAGGGTTTCGGCTCGGGCCTCTAAATCACCGATCTCCTTTTGAATTTCCCAATTTCTGGCAAATTCCCGGCCAAAAGAAAAAACCAAAAAAAACAAAATAACTAAATTGATCAACAAAAAACTCCGCCGACCAAACAAGCGTTGGAACCACGAGGTTTTTTGTCGCTCTTGATTCATAATCGGTAGGAAATTCCAATTTCCAAAATGGTTTTTGAAATTTTTATTCTTCCTTTTTGGAATTTGGGATTTTAAATATTGGAATTTTTCAAAATTTTACACTTTTTACAATTTACTTTCCCGTTTCTCGACAGCCGCGGCCAATCTTTCAATTTCTTCATTACTTAAACGACCAGCCAGAGAAGCTAATTTACGAGCTCGCTCTTTAAAAACTCCGGGGCCGCCAATTTCTTCTCGTAAATCATTTAAAAGATGTTGTAATTTAATCGGCTGATGAACACGCCGAATTGCCACATCGGCTCGCTCACCAGCTGTGCGGACCAGCACTGTGCCAAAACGAAAAACCGTTGACCAAAAACCTTTGATTTTAAAAGCCACTTCCTCGATGTCTTGATGCTCAATTTCCGTAACTGAACGATTAAAAAAACCATGCTGGTCAATATCAATTATGCGCTGATCAGTAATAACCAAAGAAGTTCTCTGCCAAGAAAAATAAGACTGACTGGCTACTAACAAACCCGACAAAACCAAACCGGCAAAAATAATTATCCCCACCCAACCCTGCTGCCACAAAGGAAAAAGAAAAAAGAACGGTACGACAATCCAAAGAAAAAGAAAAAACCACCATGGTAAAGACGGAAAAAAATCTTGGCGCACGACTTCAATTATTTTTTCGCCCGGTCGAAGTGGAACTGAGTTGAGATTTTTCATAATTTGCCTAAACGCTTTTTTATAGCTTTTCGAGCTTCGATCCGGTCATCCCAAGGAATAATTTTCCCATCAGCCACGGCCATGACTGGTTCGCTACCTTTTCCGGTAATTAAAATCAAATCGCCGGGCTCGGCCAAATCAACAGCTTTTTGAATAGCTGCTGCACGATCAAGAATAAGAAAAAAATTTTTGTTTTCTTCTTTGCCAGACAAACGAACGCCAACTGCCAACTGATTAATAATTTCTTGTGGGTCATCACCATACGGATCTTCGTTGGTTATAATAGCCACATCAACTTTTTCACTGATCATTTTACCAAAAACCGGCCGACGTTCAGCGTCGCGGCCGCCACCACAAGAACCAAAAACTTGGATAATTTTTTGGTGCGGAATTAAATTAACTGTTTCGTATAATGCCTTCATGGCATTAGGTTCAAAAGCAAAATCAACTAACGCCATAAAATCTTGGCCTTCATCAATAATCTCTAAACGTCCAGGCACGGATTTAATTGTTTTCATAGCCACGGCAATATCTTTAATCGAAAAATCTAAAGCCTTCATGACTGAGGCCGCACAAACCGCATTATAAACATTGTGCAAACCTAACGGCTGAATATGAACCGCTTCTTTCTCCCAAACAAAAGCCGAACCCGCGGCTGATAATTTTACTTCTTTTTCATTAATTCCAAATTCAATAACCTTGTCCCCAGATAAAGATAAAAAATACGGCGCGTGTTCGTTGTCAATATTAACGACAAAAGCCTTGTGGATTTCTTTTCTTCCAAGCTTTTTTACTGGACTTTTGGCCACAAATCGGAAAAACTGACCCTTGGCTTTTTTGTAATTTTCAAAACCACCGTGAGCCTCAATATGCTCTGGCGACAAATTAGTCAAAACCGCCACGTCATAATTTATACCAACATGCCGAAATTGTGACACGCCCTGCGACGAGGTTTCAACGATGGCATACTCACATCCAGCAACAACCATTTGTCGCAAAAGTTTTTGGGTTTGAAAACGTCCAAGCATGGTCATTTTTTTGTCATTAATCCATTCTTTATCACCAACTTTAAAACTGACCGTTGAGGCCCAACCAACCTTTTTTCCGGCGGCTTCTAGCATTTGACCCAAAAATTGAACTGCCGTCGATTTACCCGAAGTACCGGTAATGCCAATAACCATTAATTTATTCGAAGGAAACCCATAAAAAACCGCCGCGGCCTTGGCCAAAAACCAGTGGTAAAAAGAAAAAATCGACTTGGGTACAAATTTTTTGATTATGGTTTTTAGTTTCATAAGCTAGAGAAATTATAGCAAAAAGAAAGGAATAATAAAAACCGCCAGCTATTTGGCTGGCAGGTTTTATTTGGATTTTAAAAACCTTAATTCTTTGGACTAAACAATTTACGCAGAGCTTCTTTTTTCTCTGGAGACAGCTTGGCTTCCAGCAATTTAAATTTCATTATCTTTTCAATAAATTTTTCGTTTGTTCCGAATTCAATCAGCTCATTAAAAGTTACTAGTTTGAATTTTATTTTCTCACCAGCATCAAGATTTAAATCAGCGACTTTTTTTAAACCTTTGGCAATAAAAGTATAAATCACCCAATCGACTTTGTTGGCAGGATGTTGCGCGTCCACCAAAATCAATTCTGAAGCTTCGTAACCACTTTCTTCAAGCAGCTCCCGTCTGGCCGCTTCCTCAACCGTCTCGCCGGCGTCGATCTGACCGCTGGCCGTACTAATAAAAGGTTCCGTGTTCGGCTGTTCTTGTTCTGAAAGAATAATTCTTCCGTCATCAAGAACCGGAAAAACCACGACTGTATCTGGACGTTTAACTTTTTCAAAAATCGTTTTTGAACCATCAAAAAGTTCCTGCTCCCACTGGTAAACATCAAACATGACGCCGGTAAAAACTTTTTTGGCGTGATCAGGAATTGGTTGTTTTGATTTTGGTCTGATTATTTCCATACAACAACGAATTTGACAAAAGATTAAATTTAGAATAATTTTATTAGAGATCCTCGGCCAGGGGCTTAACTCCACTAGGGCTTTCGAGTCCGGAGCCAAACTCCACATGGGCAGGGGTTCTTTTTTTTATTTTTCTGGAAAACAGGACATGAAATATTTTTGTCCACTTCGTTTCTTTTGTTTTACTTGAACGTAGAAAATCTCTCCTTCCTTAGTTATACCAGCAAAACGATGCAAAATTTCTCCAGATACATGAGGATTTTCTTGAGAAACTGGCTCTTGGCACGAATCTCGTAATACATCCAAAGCGGCAGCAAAAAGCTTTAATCTAATAAATCGATCGCGCGGACTTTTTTGTCTAAGATGTTCCCAAAAAAAGTCGAGAAATATTTTTTCTTTTTGAAAATACGCCGAACGAACGTAAGGTCTTCTTTTTGTTCTCTTTTGGATCTGTTTAAAAAGCACCTGAGCTTGTTTATAAACTTCGCTATAACTTGTTCCGGATATTTTTTTACTTTTTGTTTTATAAACCACCATAGGTCAAATAACTTTTTTCATTTCAACTTCCCTACGGCCGCGACAAACTGATCGCCGCGGTCAAATTCGTTTTTAAACATACCAAACGAAGCCGTGCCTGGCGAAAGTAAAACTGTGTCACCGGCTTGAGCGGCCGACGAAGCAGCTTCAACTGCGGCTTTCATAGAATCAACTCGAACATTGGGAATTTCATCACCAATAGCCGCAACTAAGTCATCGGTGGCTTCACCATTTAACAAAACCACAAATTTACAAGTTGTCCGAATAGTTTTGCCAAGAACTTCGAAAGTCAAACCCTTAGAAGACCCGCCGGCCAGCAAAACCACTCGGCCTTTTTGACCAAAACGGTCGAGGGCGGCAATCGCGCCATCGGGCGAAGTGGCTGTGGTGTCATTCACATAAACCACACCATTTAATTCTCGAACTGTTTCCTGTCGACCAGGCAAGCCACCAAAAGATCGCAGTGCTGTAATTACAGCTTCGTCAGTTAAACCAGCAATCTTGGCTAAAGCTACGGCGGCCAAAGCATTGGCCACATTGTGTTCGCCTTGAAGTTTAATTTCCGTTAAAGAAATGACTATTTTTTCTTCGCCGTTTAAACGACAAACAATTGATCCGTTATCAGCAAAAGTCCCAGCAAAATTATCTGGTAATTTATTTTTAGAAAACCAAAACTTTTTACCCAAGGATTTTTCCGCAACATTTTTTATATCTTCTTGATCAAAATTAAAAATTCCTACTTGCTCAGGCTTTTGTTGGTAAAACATGGCGGCTTTTGATTCTCGGTAAGCTTCAAAAGATGAATAACGGTTTAAATGATCGGCAAAAATATTGGTAAAAACCGCAATATCTGGCAAACGCGAGCTGTCTTGCAAACTATCGATGAGCCAAGAAGACATTTCTAAAACAACCGGCACAGTTGTCTTTTCTTCCAACAACCAATCTAAGTCTTCAAGCGGCGAGCGCTGAATATTTCCGGCAACTACGGTTTTTGGATTAATTAATTTAAACATTTCACCAACCAAAGCTGTGGTAGTCGATTTTCCCCGAGTTCCAGTAATGGCATAAATCGGAAAAGGACAGTAACGAAAAAATAAACTCATGTCGCTTTCGACTGATACGCCATGCTGTTTAGCCAACTGAACAAATTCGGATTCTCGCGGCACCCCAGGATTTTGGACAACCAAATCAACATCAGTAAAATCATCAGCCCGATGCTGACCCAAAACAAAAACCGGCGAGTAAATATTTCGTTCAGGATATTGTTCTTTATACTTTTCATACCAAACCATAATTTCATCAACTGAATCTTTTAATTCTTCTTTATCTTTCAAATCAGTAATAACAATTTGGGCGCCGTGACGCATCAGCCACTTGGCCGAACCAATACCGCTACCGTTTTTAAATCGACCAAGACCCATGACTGTAACAATGGCGTCTTGGAAAGTTTTTATATTGTTTAGATCTATTGGCATATTATTTTGTTACGAATTACGAAAAATAACGAATATACGAATATTGGTTGAAAAAACCGATAAAGAAAGGGTGATAAATAAAACCAAATTCGTAATATTCGGTACTTTTCGTAATTCGTAACAGATTAAAATTGTTTAAATAATCGAGCTAAGCGAACCACCAACATGGCTTTTATGGCTTGGCCGGTCATTCTTAGATATTGTTGTAAACCTTTGGACCAGCCGACTTTTTCATACTTTCGACGGATCGAAAGCCCAGGCATTAAAACCGAACCAAAACGTAATTTTTTAACCCGACAAACATAGTTTAAAGCAATCTCGACCATAAAACCTTGAATGTATTCTTCGGGAATATCTAAAAACAATTCTCGCTTCATGGCTCGTTCGCCGCTAATTAAAGGCAAGTAGCGAACAATAGGATTTAACCAACCACGATCCCGCTGAGCCGCATTCATTGCCCGCGCCCCAGTAATAACCGGCCAAACCAAACGTTCGATATGATCGGTGGTAAAACCTTTTAAATCAGCGTCTAAAAAAAGAATAATTGGCGTATTAGTATCTAAAACCCCGAGTCGCATAGCCGCACCCTTGCCATAATTGTTTGGTAATGCCAAAATTCGCGCTCCAGCTGCCCTAGCCACTAAAACAGTATTATCAGTCGAGCCATCAGACACCACTAAAACATCGTCGACTAAAGGTGACGATTTAACAACTCGCACCACTTCACCAACTGTTAACTCTTCATTGAAAGCTGGAATGATAGCCGAAATTTTTGGACGGGTGACGTTGATCATAAACGTAGAAATCGTAGAACGTAGAAAACGTAGATAGTAAGAAATTAATTTTTTATTAATAATTGTGAATCACGCAAAGCACAAAGTTTAAACCAAATTTTTTCTATTAGTGGCTGGACCGATTGAAAATCTTCGTAATTAATATATCCGCGCTTAAAACCCAAATGCAAACCAGCGTGGGTTTCGGCCAACGAACCTAAAGCTATGGTTAAAAATCTGGCAAAATCTTTTTTACTTTTTCTTGCCGAACCTTCAGCTAGATTAAGATAGATAGAATTAACTGCTCTCATTATTTGACCAACCAAAACCCATTTTTCTTCAGTAGGAAATTTATTTAACAATCCATAAACTTGGTTAATTAATAAAAGCACTAATTTTGAAACCTCTAAGTCTTGATAACGAAATTCCATAAAAATCTACGTCTTCTACGTTTTCTACGTTCTACTTTCTAACCAAACTCACCTGATACATCATTTCCTCAAGGGTTCGCAGATTGCGTTTGGCTTGGTCACCTTTTTGACGCAAATCACCAGTTAAATCTAATTCCAAAATAAAGCCAACTGTTACCTCAACCACTTCACGAGCTTTTTCTACAGCTTTAAGATTGCCTTTAGTTGCCTGACGAACCGCAAAACGCACCAGCTCACCAGTGGCATCTGACAAAGCCCCAAGATAAATATCTGGATCAAGTTTCAGGGCTTCGGAATTTTTCCAGTCGCCCTTAGTTAAATAATTTTCAAATAGCAAAGCCTCAGCGTATTCTTCCAAAGCCGCATGATATGGACCTTGCCCGCGGAGCTCAGGATATTTTTTAGCTTCAGCCGCGGCGACTTTTAACAAATTTGTGGCTTCTTTTAAAAGACTGGCCGCGGCCACAGTATCTTCACGGTGCAAAGCAAAAATTGCTCGCTTGGCAATGGCCGTAGCATCGTTTGAAGCATGAAACATTCGCCGGCGGGCTTGTGACACGGCTTCGTAACCTTTTTTAATAGATAAAAGAAAAGCTAAATTTTTCACAAAATAAATAAATTAATTCCTAAATATAATACAAGAAAACAAACAAAAAAGCCACCAGGAAGTGACTTTTTTGTGGTGCGCTGGGTGGGGATCGGACCCACGACCGCGGGCTTAAAAGGCCCTCGCTCTACCACTGAGCTACCAGCGCGTATTTTTTATCGGGCTGGTAGCAAGGTGGATAATTGAACCACTGCCCCGCCGACGTTGGACTTTGGCGGGGTCCCGCCACAGGCCTCCGAAGGCGGGAAGCTACCAGCGCGTTTTTCTTTAACTGATAGCGAAAGTGGCCACAAAACCACTGCGGTGTCCCCCAAAGCTCGCCACGAGCGACGGGGGAAGCTACCAGCACGTTGCGACGATATAATAAAACATTTTAAAAAACCTGGCAAGATTTTTTAATAAAAATCAAAAAAATAATAGTCCTCCCTTGACTTTTTTCAAATTTGTGCTAATTTCTCAGAGGAATCCTTTTCCAGCTTTGGAGAAAACATGACGTCAACTACAATTGATGGACCAATACCTGTCTGTTCAAAAAACCCTTCTGACGAATTGGAGCGAGTTTTTCTCTGGACATACCTCCAGATGCCTTTGGTTATAATAGTAGCCGTGCTCTCGGCCGTTGGATTAAAGCCCCAATTCACAAAGATGGTTCCGGGATTAAAAAGGGTAATGCTCATGCCAACAACAGCCTTTGGTCTTGAGGCTGTTCTGACACATGAGTTACAAAAAATTACCTTTTCTCCGGAGCCAAAAAAATGGCTTGGACCGTTTGTGAACAACTGCTTTCATTATCTGGGCGTCTCCCAGGGTATTAGAAACCGTGCCCGAATGTGCAGCGAACTGGTTTACCAAGCCGGAAAAAAAAGAGCTGCCTGTATCGGAAATCGCCCACTTCGGATTGAGTCTGTTGGCTGCGGACTTTCCTGGCCTGTCTTCCATGCGGCCATAAGATTAACCAGAGAAAACATCCCGGTCGAGCTACTCCTCATTGATCGGTGTCAAAGTATTTTAGATAAGTCCGCAAAAAAAGCGAATGCTCTCGGAATCGCCCATCTAGTACGAACCGAGAAGGGCGAGGCTGGGGACTTAGGAAAAACCGTTGGGTTAAACTTCCGCCCCGACATCACGGAAATAATGGGCGTGGCCGAATACCTTAAGTTCCTTGAACTCAATAAGGTGTTTAGGGCCATCTTCAATGACCTAGAACCTGGCGGCTACTTGGTGAGCGGGAATGTTCGACCAAAAACCGAGGGATTGCTCGTATACTTCTATCTCGGTTGGAAGACTCTGATCTACCGTTTCTCCTGGCAGATGCGTTTAGTCACGCATTGGTCGGGATTCAGAAACGCTGGTTTCCCCAGAGACCCGCACAAATTCTTCACGTTGATCGTGGCGCAAAAGCCAAAATAATGCCTTTGCCCCAACCTCCGGCACCCTAGAGCCCAGCTCGGGTGCTGTTTCGTTTATCCACAAAAAGGTTGACGCATTTTTGGGGTTAACTATAATTTCTTAGGTTAATAAATAATTTTCAAAATTTTATGGACAATGAAGTTTGTGAATGCGGTGCCGCCCTCGACGAACTCGGCGAGTGCCCAGAATGTGGCATGGTAAATAATACCGAGGTTGGCGAAGATGACGAAAATCTTGATAAGGCCGGTTTTGAAGAAGACGAAGCCTAAAAAATTCCCGGGGGTTAACTCCGGGATTTTTAATTAAAATAGTCATCAATTAAAAACAGGCTTTTGATAACAAAGGGTTGACAAAAAGTCTGTTTTTTGATTAAGTTTAAAAGGTTTTCTGAGAGAGAGAAACCATAAAGGAGGTTCGATGATACGCACTCTGATAATCGCGGCCTGGTTGGCCATTCTCGGCGGTTGCGCCGAGGAGAAGGCCGACACCGGCAACTCTGGTGACAGTGCCACCCCATGTACGGAGACCTGGCACCTCGACGCCGATGCCGACGGATTCGGTATCGACAACGGCGACTACAACCAGGTCGCGTGCGACCAACCCACCGGCTACGTCAACAACACCAACGACTGCGACGATGCCGACCCCGCCATCAACCCGGACGCCGACGAACTCTGCAACGGCGTCGACGACAACTGCGACAGCAACATCGACGTCCAGCCCGACGGATCACCACCGATTGATGCCACCGACTGGTGGTTCGACCAAGACGGCGACGGGTACGGATCGAACATGAATGATCCATACCGGGCGTGCCCAGACAATGAAAGTGTGGTCGATCGCGGAATGATCGACAACGACCACGACTGCAATGACCACGACCCCACCGTCAATCCAGACACGATCGAAATCTGCGATGGGGTCGACAACGACTGCGACCAGTACGTCGATGAGTCCGGTGCTGCCGGCGCCCCGACCTGGTACTACGATGCCGACGCCGACGGGTACGGCGACCTGAATCAGCCGTTCGACGCCTGCACGTCCCCCGACAACTACGTCGCCGACAGCACGGACTGTAACGACGCCGACGCTTCGATCAACCCTGACGTCACCGAAATCTGCGACGGCGTCGACAACGACTGCAGTGGCGTGGTCGACGACAACGAATGCGCCAACCCCTGACACCACGACGTGTCAGGCTCAACGACCCAGGGTCTTCCCTCGGGTCGTTGCCTTTTTTAAACAGGAATTAATTTAGCAACAAAGAAAAAGCCACTCAACCGAGCGGCTTTTTCTTTACTTTAATCAGCTAAAATTTTTGCTTTACTTGGATAAAGTAGAAAGTATTGACAAAACGACAAAAATGTGCTAAATTATAAGTAGATTCTCAAACCACAGCAACTAGAAATGGCCATTTTTTGGCCAAGGAGGAACGTTGTCACGAAACCAATCCATCAGCCTCGGTGACCTCATTACCCTGTTCTACGGCGAATACCTCGCCATGTACGGCGATGAAGAGCTCGCCAGTGTGGCCGCGGCGGCCACCATCAACAACCTGCTCGCCGACCTGAACGTCGCCACCGACTCGGTTGCGGCCGCCTAGCGTCCGCAACCACGTCTCAACCCCGCCAGCTTTCTGCGCGGGGTTCAGTTATTTTTAAACTACTTCACCCACCCAAACCCCGCATACAAATCCGCTTCTCTAAAATCAATTTTCTGTCGCTCGGCGGCTGGAGTTAAACGATAGTACGATAAAGGAACAAACGGCCGCAAAGCATCACGCAAAGGCAAGGTACCAACTTTTTTTAAATATTCTTCAGAAAAAAGTTTTTTAAAAGCCACATCAAAACCCCAAGCCTTTTTTAAATTTCCGTCAGCTCCCCAATAAAAAGCCATGTCAAACGTATTTACAACTTCAGCTGGAATCAAGTTAACCAAGTTAGCCTCGGCTGGGTCAACTGATGCTAAAATTTTTAACCAGGTCTTTTTAATCTTGGGTAAATACTCTGATTGCCCCGGGCCACCCATAGTTTGCGCCCCCAAATAAAAAGCCACTAAACTGAATTTGGTAAAAATCGACGGAACAATTATTCCTTGTTGTAAAGCCTTGGTAATACTTTCCGGATTCATGGGAATATCAGCTAAAATTTTGGAACGATCTCGCAAAAAATTATTTTCAAAAAACAACGAAGTCATGCGGCCGTCGGGCGTTATACCCCAAAAAAAATGCGTGCCCCCTCCAGGCTTGCCATAATCCCAGGCACCGTAAACCCCAGAAAATTCTTGCAAAACCTGTTGGCGAAAATCTTGATTAAACAAAGCTCGCCAAACAAAATTATTTTTTTGCTCCAAAAAAAACTTTTGCATGAAACGAATTAGGGGACAATTATGATCCAAAGTCACACATTTCCTAACCTGCGGCAAAACTTCTGGCGGGAAAAATTCCTCCCAAATAGCTAAATTAACCTTAACCACTTGATCAGAAAAATCCTGACAACTACTTAAATCAACCGCATTAATTTTTGTATTTAATTTTTCCAAAAAATTCATTTCTTCAACAGTAAAATGACTACCACTATTTTTTGCTGACTTAACTAAATCAAATTTAAAAAGTGGATAATGCGAAACTAATTTATTGCGATCTTTTTTGGGATATAAGTTAATGTGCTGACCGGCAAATTCTACCCCACGCTTATGTAAAACTTCAGTAAAGGGAACATTAGAAGTATCAAGAACAAAAAAATCTCCAAATTTTTCTCGAGCGAAAATTGTCGACCAACGAGTAATAAGATGGGCGCCAATAATCGCGGGAAAATTTAAAAGATTATGGTGTTCAGTGGTATCTAAAATTAATTCTTCGTCTAAATTCACCCTAACTTCACCGTTAGGAAAAAGACGAATAATCTCATTTTTTATTTCTTGAAGATAACCTTTTTGTCTTTCTTTATGGATAGCCGTCGCTTGGAAAGTCAAGATTTTTTCCTGGCAGAAATCATTAACGGTTTGTGAAGAATCTAAAAGAGCGCCAAATATCGGATTAGCTTTTTTAATCTGTTCAATCGCCTGACTAAGAGTAATCATAATTTGGTAGCCCGAAGTGGGTTTACACCACTATTTTTCGCGGAAAGCGAAAAGTCCTATTAATTAGACGATCGGGCCATTTTTAGTCTTTCCATGGTAAAGAAATGCGCCAAAGAATATCAAAATGTTTTCGTTCGACTTCAACAATTTCAGGATGTTCAATTACCACGGCCATAATTTTTCTTTCGTAAGTTAAGAAAGCAACCTTGTTACCATAAATTATTTTTTCACCGGAAATTGCTTCTTGTAAATAATCTGGCAAAGCTCGCATCTCGCGCAAAGATTGCGGATCAGAACCTAAATCTTTATTCATCTTGTTACTTTTTTCTACTAAAGAATGAGAAAACGGCGTCTGCAAAGTAATACCCCTTGCCTTAATACCTCTTTGAACTCGACGACGAACAAAATCAAGCTGAAACTCCGCTGGCAAAACCTGAACGGCCGTATCCAGTCGCGGATAGCAGTACATGGTTTGACCTGTCTCCAAAATATCTTCATGAACAATCTTTAAACCTTCAATGCCTTCATAAACTTTGATGACCGGATCTTTTTGGCTTTTTTCAAAGATCGAAATTAAAGCCGGCAAATCATCAATCATTTCTTTTTTAACTTTTTCAATCTCGTTTTCTTTTTTTTCTAAAAGCCGTTTTAAAATTTTTGGCGGTTCGGGAATTAAAATTTTACCCTGCTTTTTTTGTTGCTGGCTGATTAAACCTTTTTTAATCAGCGCTTCGGCTAAAACATAACCACTGGAACGAAAAACCCCCATTTCTTTAGTGACTCGTTGAATCGGACTGGCTCCAAGTTTTAACAAAGTTAGATAAAACGTTAGTTCGTTCTCGGTTAAACCCAAGGCTCGAGCGTATTCGGTTTTTTTCTTCTCACTGTTTGAAAGCATAAATTAGATGTTAATTTGTGTCCAATAACCTAATAAAATTTTAAAATTCAAAACGGTTTAAATGGTTATTTTTACCTTAACACAGATAAATTTTATCATCAAAAAAGTTGCCCAGTACTATACTACAAGTTAAAGTTTTTTGTCAACAAAAACACCCTCTCGCGAGCAAGAGGGTGGACCATTTGGTCAAGGACGGGTTATAGCAAGGATTTTTTCAGCCATTCTCGAGCATTAGTCCGCAAAACCGCTTGAATCTTGGCTTCACTGCCAGCCCCGAAACGCTGAGCCAGCAAGTCGCCAAGAATGACCGAAACCTCGGTTGGATTCATGAGGCCAATGCTAAAGGCCGGCGGCACACCGCCGAAGTCAGAACCAATAGCCAAGGACTCTGGACCTCGTTCAAGTTGAGATAGTCGGTCGATGGTCGCGGCCAAGTGATCGGGGCTCTGAAAGAACGGTCGGGTCACTCCAAGACCAATGATCCCGCCAAGACGAATAATCCGCTTGATTTCGTCTTCGGAAAGACCGCGTTTTTCGGCGGCCGCAGCAAAGCCTGGATCTTTGGCGATTTCGAGACTTGGGGCGCCGTGAGTGTAAACGACTTGTTGTCCACGTCCGAGATCTTCGGCCAAGCGGAAAATGTCAGTTCTGGTTTTAGGCAGAGCGTGCGCCAGGTCAACCAGTATTCCCTTCTTCAACAGTTGACGCACGGCTTCTTCGCCCAAAACTGTCAAACCGTCATTGATGGTGGCCAGACGAGTTTCTGTCCCATACTGAAGCGTCACGCTTCTGATGCCGATTCGATGAAGGCGCTCGACGGCAACAGTGATTTCGTCGGTCCCAACCTGCTCGATACCTTCAAAAACATGAAGACCTTCGAGTGACACCAGGGCTGAAGGTTCATGGCCGTCGCCAACGTCACTGCCTCGTCGGATCATGCCAATGCCGAACGGCTCTTGCCAGCCAGTAACCATCCGAGCTGTTTCTTCAATCACCCGCCACTGCTCTGAACCAGAAGTCTGGGCCAGATGATCAAAAGCATTGGCAAAGATGATATCAAACTGAGCTCGCACAGCTTGGCCGAGCAGGCTTTCGTATTGGGCTTCGCTGATGTCACGGACATCGGGCAAGCCAATAGCTTCAAGGTCAACACCAAATTGAGCCAGACGTCTGATGACCGAGCGTTCACCATGTTCACCGGCGTCTGGAAAACGCTTCGGATAAACATTGTACTCTGCCGAGTCACGACCACGACTTCGAGCGCCATCCTGAAGAGGCACGCGAACATCGCAGTGAAGCGAAGATTGTCTTTCACGATTGTCCATAAGATCTCCCTTGGTTAGTAGTGGACTTAATATGGTCAATTAAAAAACCCGACTCGTCAACTATTTTGTCGTCGCTTACTAGACAACAATAAAAGTTCTTAGATTGCTTCGTCGCTCCACCTTCGCTAAAGCTACGGCGGACACGTCGACGGCCTCGTTCCTCGCAATGACGACGAGGACAAAACTCCCTGCCCCATCTCAACCATTTCCTCGGCCACGTCGGTTCGCAAAACTCCGGCCATGGCCTCGCCCATCAAACGACGACGGGCTTCGTCGGCCAAAAGAAAACGAATTATAAAAAATAAATTTTCAGCCGTAGTTTTAGTTTGATCGACAATAATTGCGGCTTGGTTTTTTTCTAAAATTTCCGCGTTATCTTCTTGCGGAGAATTGGGTAACGGAACAACAATCGCTGGTTTATGAGTGGCGGCCAGCTCAGTAATTGTCCCCATACCAGCTCGACAAACAACCAAATCAGCCGCCGCTAAAGCCAACGGCATTTCTTCGTTTAAAAGTTCAAAAGCATGATAATCAACCTCAAAATTTTTTAATTCTTCAATCATTTTATTTTTACCGGTCAGATGAATAATATTGGCTTCCTCAACCAAATCTTTGCCGATTTCAACTAAACGTTCGTTGAGCCATTGCGAACCCGTGCCGCCGCCGACAACCAAAACTGTCGGTTTATTTTTATTTAAAGAAAAATATTCAATAGCCGCTTCCCGATCAGCCGATAAAAAAGCTGAACGAATAGGATTGCCAATAAGTTTGGTTTTGGTTGTCGGAAAATCTTTTAAAGATTCTGGCCAAGCCACGGTGATCAAAGAAACAAAAGGTGCGGTAACTTTATTTGATAAAAGCAACGGCCGATCTTGCTGGTGTAGCCAAGAACGCACACCTAAAAACCAACCAGCTAAAATCATGGGCACGGCGGTGTAACCGCCAGCCGAAACAATCAAAGTTTGTTTTCGATTGGCCCGCAGTAAAAGACTACCGGCTTTTAAAAAAGCTTTTAAAAAAACCCAAGGAAAGGTTAACCATTCAGAACTCCAATATCTTGGCAGCTTGGCTTTAGGCAAGGCGATAAAAGTCAAACCAGCTTTGGCCACCAAAATTCTTTCTGGGCCATCTGGTGTGCCAACAAAAAATAACTTGGCTTCAGGTATTTTTTTTTGCCAAGCTTCAGCCAAAGCCAAAAGCGGAGTGACTGGACCTAAAGTACCACCACCGCAGAAAAAAATCGTGGTGATTTTATGGCCAGCGTTTGGTTGATTGATTAGAAGTTTTTCCATATCGAGAAATATTTAACAAAACACCAACCGCGGCCAGAGAAATCGCCAAAGAAGTGCCGCCGTAACTCATAAACGGCAAAGTCACGCCAGTCATGGGCATAACCGAAACCATTGATCCAATATTGACAAACGCTTGTATAGTCAACCAAGAAGCAATACC
>JAZDEQ010000067.1:0-45792 GCA_043808565.1 Candidatus Uhrbacteria bacterium
CGAGGATCGGGAATAGATGAAAAAAATTCAAACAAAGTTCCTCCAAATTGCATAAAACATGGTCTTATTGACCATGTTTTATGATACCAGTTTTTTAAAATTTTGCTAAGTTTAGGTGAAATTAAGATGCGTTAGCCCTGTCTAACGCCCCCCCCCCAAGGCGTTTCAGCTTGAAAACTTCCAATTATCTCGGACAAAAGGCCGACGGTTTTTTGATCGGCTATTTTTCGTTTTAAAACCGCCAACAAAATCTCGTGATCCACCGAATCAAAAAACTTTTTGATATCGAATTTAAGAGCAAAGCATGGCGAAGAATAATTTTTACTAACCCGACAAACAAAATCTTGAAGCCGCCGCACGGCGGCATGTGTACCTTTGCCGACTCGACAAGAATAACTGTCAAAAATAAAACCCTTTTCAAAAATCGGCAAAAGAACTCGATAGACGGCGTGATGAACCAACCGATCTCGAACCATGGCTTTGTGAATAACTCGGTGTTTAGGATCAAAAAGATGGAAACAATGATATTTGCCGTGGTAATAATTTCCATTTTTTAAATCTTCATGAAGAATAAAAATATTATCTTCAAGATTACGTTCGAATTTCTGAACATCTGGTCTATTCTGTTTACCACACCTAAACTCGTGCCAGGCCGAAAATAAATTCTCTAAAGAAATAATTTTTTCAAACATATATGCAAGAAATATCCGAAACTCCGGTTTTTACTTTATCTTTTAACTTATTGAAGGACATTTATTTGCTACGCAAAAAATTTCCCAAGACTGAAAAATACACACTGGGCGGACAAATGGAACAAACAGCTTTGGAAATAATGTTAAGTATTATTCAAGCCGGCCGGGCTAAAAAACAAGAAAAAATAATACCACTTGAATTAGCCATTAAGAAAAACGACACAACCAAAATTTTGTTTCGTTTGGCTAAGGAAATAAAACTTATCAGCGACCAACAATATTTAGAGTATCAAGAAAAACTGCAAAAAATCGGACAAATGTTGGGCGGCTGGTATCGATCGATATGAATACTCCGCCTTTTTACAAAAGGCGGAGTATTCGCGAAGCAGTCCCGGCGGAAGACGAGCGACCCATAGTTCGGGTTGGCGATCTTGGCATTCCTGTTCAGGTTGAGCTTGGGCTGGCCGTTCCACACCTTGAGGTACGCGCAGTTGCCACGAGCGTCGCGGTTCACGGAGCTTCCAATTATTGTCACACCCCATCTTTGTCACCAGGTTTTCCGCCAAAGCGGTTAACCTTGAATTTCATTTGGGATTTTTTCCACCAGAGCATGACAAGGAGTGCCTCGTTAGAATCACGCCCTTTTGTATTCATTTATTCGAACACAAAATTCCGGTGATAACTCTTTCGAGAATTTCGGGGACCCCGCTGCTCGCAAGCGGCGGGGCACAATACCCTACTTTCAAAAATTATTATAACGAAAATGCGCCAGAATCTCCAGATCTGACGCAAAAAAGAGGAGGAAAAAAGTGAAAAGACCAGAGGGACGAAGCGACAGTCACTCCCGGCGGAAGACGAGCGACCCATAGTGCGGGTAGGCGATCTCGGCATCCCTGTCCAGGAAGAGCTTGGGCTGGCCGCGCCACACCCCGAGGTACGCGCAGTCGCCACGAGCGTCGCGGTCCACGGAGCCGGGAAGGTCGATGATGTGCTCACCTTCCTTCACAATGTCAACCTTGTGTGCATACGCCGTGACACCAACCATGGCCGTGCCGGCCAGAAGGTTGCCGGTGCACTCGATTCGGCAGTCGGTCGGCTTCCGATTCCGATTCGACCGGCCGTCATTGCAGCGGAACCAGAACGGTTCCGTCGGATCGCTGTGCCGTTTGTCGCACGGCTCGGCACTTTCGTCGCCGTAGCCAAACTCGGCATACTTGATGCCGATGAGTTGGCACGCCTTGACGAGCCCCGGCCGAGGATCGGCCAGGAAAAGCAGAGGTAGTTTGGAATCGTTGGCGACCAGAAACGCAGGAATCTCTGGAATTCCCTCGAGATACGTCTCGAATATCACTCCTTCGCCCCCGAAACCGAGTTCGAACAATCGCCTGGCTTGCGCCAAACGAATTTCGGCCGGCGCCGACGGAGTGATGGGCGCCGGCATGGCGGCAGACGCTGCCGGCGGAACCGCGGCCGCTTCTCGCAGGACGAGGCGACCAGCGATGAGGTCTAAGACCTGTTGCGGAGTGATTTCCTTGTAGTAGAGCGCTCGACCCAGCGGATCTGTAGCGGTGTGGTTGACCATCAAGCCGTGGAAACCAGTGGTGGTGAATCTCTTGGCCAGTTCAATGATCTGGCTCAGCCACCCAGGGACATCAAGGAGGGTTTCTCTTCTTTCTTCCATCTTTGGCTCCTTACCCCAAAATCCGAAAAATACAATCTCTTTCACCAGACCGTATTTTCTTCATCTTTGGGTTATGGACATCGCGCAAGAATCCCGCTCGCGCACGGGTGTCTCGGACTTGAGACAACGACTTTTTATACTCCTTTTTAATGAAAATGTCAAATATCGACAGTTCAACAATGCGGACTAAATCTTGTTTTTGGATTCTTTCTTCAAAAAATCCATTACTTCAACCAAAGTAACTTTTGGTTTTCCTGGCTCGTTTTTATAGCCCCAATTGCCTTTTTCACCAAAAGTAAAACCGCCAAATTTTTTAAAAAGCTTTTCGGCACCCGAAAAATCCTGAACCAAAATAACACCTCGACCACGCTCGTCAAAGATAATCGGAACTGGATGGTCAAATTTTCGCGCGACCAACAAAGAAACATATCGCCGTAAACCTTCTTTTGTATAAGTGGTGATAATAAAAAAATCTTGCCACTTAATGCGTTTTTGCCAGGCTAGTTTGGCCGCCTGCTCATATCTCCTTTCAATCACTGGATCTGTAAACGGTCGCATTAACTTTTTTTGCCAAGCCAAAACTTTTTTTATTTCATTTTCGCTGTAACCCTCATTTTGCAAAGACCAAATAAATCCCCGATCAAAAATCGCTACTCCGTGAACTAAACGTGGATCAAAACCCAGAGCTAATAATTTTTTATCGTTCAAGTGAAAAACTGTCAAAAACTGTTCCAGCGAAGACTTAATTTTTTTCCGATTTAAATTTTGATAACGATGATGATCAATTATTTTCACCTCCAGACCTTTTTTCAATAATTGTTTTTCGGTTTTAACCCCAGGCATTTCTACTATCACCGCTTTATTGGCCCCGCTTTCAATAATTTTATTAACAATGTCTGGTTCTTTATCCAAAGACGCCCCATGCGGTTGGCTGGAAATAATGACCGGCAAATCAATAGCCTTGGCCAAACGTAAAATCATGATAGCTTCGAAGTCGTTGGGGGGAATAATAAGGATGTTTTTTTTCATAAGTAATTGAATTGTAGCTTAAATGGAAAAAGTCGCAAATAAAAATATCGACAGTGTCGATATTTTTATTTCTTTAAAAATTTTATTCCACGACAAACCCCACCGTTACATCGCACTCGTTCATTCTAAAAGATTCACAAATCTCTGGTCGCTCGCCGGTTGTTCGTAACGAGTTGGCTAACGTACCGTTTTTAATGGTTTCTTCGAATTCATTAATCATAGTTTGGGCTTCCGTGTCGGCGCTCTCAAAATATAATTCAATACGATTCTCAATGGTCAATTTATTGTTCTTGCGCATTTCATTAACTCGACGAACCAAGTCGCGAGCCATGCCCTCGCGCAAAAGCTCGGGCGTTAAATTTACATCGAGCTCGACATTATATTCACCTTTTTCAATAATAACGTTTTTAACGTTCACTTCGTCTTTAATAATGTTTACCAATTCCTCGTCCAGTTCGCCTTCTGGTAACCAAACGGTGGCTGAAGCTAAAGGCTGACGAACCGCCCGACCGGTCTCGGAACGCTTTTCCAAAATTTTAGAAACCACTGAGCGCGAGCGAGCCATACGATCCAAAAGTTTTTCGTCAAGCAAGGTTTGGTCAACAGTTGGCCAAAGGTCGAGGTGAACAGATGACAAACCGCCGCCCAAACGCAAATAAATCGCTTCTGATAAAAATGGAGCAAATGGCGCCATTAATTTAGAAACTGTTATCAAACCCTCACGAAGTGTGGCCAAAGCTGCGGCCTTATCGGCCTCGTCTTTGCCTTTAAATCGATCCCGACTGCGACGAACAAACCAAGTTGAAAGATCATTGATAAAATCTCCGATCGCTCGAACCGGCTCAGTCACTTTGAAACCATCAAGCTGTTCGGTCGATTCTTTGATCAATTGATTCAAACGAGCAAGAACCCAACGATCTAAAACGTTCCCTGAAACCCCTTCAACCCCTTTCGCCCCTTCAACCCCTATATACAGTTCATAAAAAGTCATCACATTCCAAAGAATCATAAAAACTTTTTTGACCATTTCGTCTAGAGCTTTCAAATCAAAACGTTTGGAATCACCGGGTTGATTAATGGAATACATGTACCAACGAACAGCGTCGGCACCGTATTGATTGATAGTAGAAATCGGATCAACGATATTACCAACAGACTTGGACATTTTTTTACCTTTGGCATCCAAAACATGACCGTAACAAATAACATTTTTAAACGGCCGCTCTTTACCAAGCAAAGTCGCAACAGCCAACAAGGTATAAAACCAACCGCGAGTCTGGTCGATAGCTTCGGAAATATAATCAGCTGGATAAGCTTCATTGGAATCAATTTTTTCTTTATTTTCAAAGGGATAATGCCATTGAGCAAACGGCATACAACCGGAATCAAACCAAACATCGCAAACTTCAGTTACGCGTTTCATTTGGCTGCCACACTTTTCACATTTTATGAGAACACCATCGACGAACGGACGGTGCGGGTCAAACACCCCTCCCCCGTCCCCCGTCATCAACCCCTCACCCCCAGCCCCTTCTCCCCCGGGGAGAGGGGAGATTGAGCGAGCGTGGAGTTCGTCGAAACTTCCAATGCAAGATTTTTCTCCGCACTCACAAACCCAAACTGGTAATGGTGTGCCCCAATAACGTTCCCGTGAAAAGGACCAGTCTTTTACCTCACGCAACCACTCGCCGAAACGACCGTCTTTAATGTAGTCCGGTTCCCAATGAATTTTGCTATTTTCTTCAATCAACTTGTCACGCAGACTGCTCATGCGGATATACCAAGAGTCTTTGGCATAATAAACTAACGGCGATTTGCAGCGCCAACAAAAAGGATAAGTATGTTTAATTCTTTCTTGAGCTAAAAGCAAACCGCGAGCGGTTAAATCTTCTATAACTTTTGGATCAGCATCTTTAACAAACAAACCAGCAAACGATCCACAATCATCAGTCATCTTCCCATCCAAACCAACAAGATGAATTTTTGGCAAACCAATTTTTTGACCCAATTCAAAATCCTCAACGCCGTACATTACGGCTGTGTGGACAATACCCGAACCATCATCAAGAGAAACAAAGTCAGCTGGCACTACATACCAAGCTCGCTTCTTTCCTTCTTCGGTTCCAGCCATTTTCTTTTTGGTAAAATCATAAAGCGGTTCGTACTCCATACCAACCAAATCACTACCGGATTTTTCTTCAATAATTTCAAACTCACCTTTGGTAGCAACCTCAACTCGACTCTTCGCTAACCAAAGATTTTCATCTTGATGTTTTACTTTTACATAAGCCATGTTAGTACCAACAGCTAACGCCACATTGGCTGGCAAGGTCCACGGTGTGGTTGTCCAGGCCACTAAATACTCCGACTCTTTTGGTTCGGAACCATCGGCTAATTTTGTCACTTTAAATTTAATATAAACCGCTGGATCTTCAACTTCTTTATATCCTTGAGCTAACTCATGAGAAGACAACGAGGTTCCACAACGCGGACAATGTGGGACAACTTTGTAATCCTGATATAAAAATCCCTTATCCCAAATCTGTTTAATAACCCACCACAGTGACTCAATATATTCTGAATGATATGTGATGTAGGGATGATCAAGATCCAACCAAAAACCAATGCGTTTAGTAATTGACTGCCACTCTTCAAGATATTTCCAAACACTTTCACGACATTTTTCATTAAAAGGTTCAATGCCAAAATTTTCAATATCTTTTTTACCAGAAAAACCCAGCTGTTTTTCCACCTCAATTTCTACTGGCAAACCTTGGGTATCCCAGCCGGCTTTACGCTCAACCAAAAATCCCTGCATGGTGCGATAGCGCAAAATACAATCCTTAAAAGCTCGTCCTTCGATGTGGTGAATGCCGGGTTTGCCATTAGCTGTTGGCGGGCCTTCAAAAAAAACAAAGCGACCCTTAGGCGAAGCCTTGGCTAAAGTTTTTTCAAAAATCTTTTCAGCTTCCCAGTTTTTAAGAAGCTCTTCCTCGATTTGAGGAAAGTTGGGGCGGTCGGACATATTGACTAACCCTTCGATTGGCCTCAGGGCCTTCGGGGGGGGCGTTAAGGCCTTAAGGCATTAAAGGGCTTTAAGGGCATGGAAAATTCTTAAAAAGAATAACATTTACTTAGGTTTTTGACAAATAAAAACGACCGTAGAAAAACTATGATCGTTTTTTGTATTTAAAAACTAACCTCATTTTACCCCCCCCCGCTTATAAGTCAACGAAAAATGGGGACAACGGCAATAGTATTTTTATTGACTTTTTCGTATCAATATGATACGATTAAACTAGTTAAATGATACGATTATCTTAACCTATGCTTAAATTGGCTGACAAACAACAACAAATAATCGCTATTTTATTAAAAAATAGTCCATTTTCCTCCTCACAAATTCATTTGGAATTAGAAAAGTTTGGAGAAAAAACTTCCTTAATTACAACAAAAAGAGCTGTCTCGAAATTAGTCGAGCAAAAAATTTTACAAACTTCCGGAGCCGGAAGATCGGTTGTTTATACGTTAAACATACTTGGGCGAACACTGGCCGATGTGGACGCCAAAGAATACTGCTCGATTGAGCCGGATAAACGCTATGGATTAAAACAATATAATTTTAATTTGTTTTCCGGTTTTCCAAAAGAAATTTTCTCTAAAGAAGAATTGGTGACTATGAAAGCCGCCACTCTTCAATACAAACAAAGAACCAAAAATTTATCAGCAACGATTCAAAAAAAAGAATTAGAAAGATTGGTTATTGAACTCTCTTGGAAATCCTCGAAAATCGAAGGCAACACCTACACTCTTCTTGACACAGAAAAACTTTTATTGGAAAACAAAGTGGCGCCAAACAAAACCAAAGAAGAAACCCAGATGATTTTAAACCACAAGGAAGCTTTCAATTTTATTCATAAAAATTCCGAGCTGTTTAAAAATATCGGCAAAAAAAATCTTGAAGAATTACACAAAATTTTAGTCAAAAATTTAAACATTGATATCAGTTTCCGTAAAAAACCCGTCGGTATAACCGGTTCGGCCTATCGTCCGCTTGATAATTTTTATCAAATCGGGGAAGCTGTGGAGGAATTAGACGAAAAAATTTCACGAGCCAAAACACCTTACGACAAATCTTTTTTAGCTTTAATTGGCTTGTCTTACATTCAGCCTTTTGAAGATGGAAACAAAAGAACCAGCCGATTAATGGCCAACGCATTATTGTTAGCTCACGGTTTGGCTCCTTTATCTTATCGCAGCATTGACGAAGAAGAATATCGGGAAGCCTTACTGGTGTTTTACGAACTCAACGCTGTTAAACCGTTCAAAAAAATATTCATTGAACAATACATTTTCGCGGCAAATAATTATTTGGTTAAATAACCAATCAAAATTATGTTTCAAAAAATCTACCTCGGCGCCGATCACGCTGGTTTTGAACGTAAGGAATTTCTTAAAAAAACGTTGGTTAATAACGAATATGACGTTATTGACCTTGGCAACGATCATTTTGATCAAGAAGACGATTACCCGGATTTCGCTTTTGCCGTGGCTAAAAAGGTAGCTAGCGAACCCGGGTCTTTTGGTATTCTCATCTGTGCCAATGGCCAAGGTATGTGCATGGCGGCCAATAAGATCCTTGGTATTCGTGGCGTTCTTGGTTACAATACTTGGGCCGCCGAAACCAGCCGACACGACGACGACACAAATGTTTTATGTCTGCCGGGTAAATTCTTATCAGATGATGAAACTAAAAATATTGTTAAGGCGTGGTTAAAAACTGAATTTGCCGGTCAAGAACGGTTTGTTCGGAGAATTAAAAAAATGAATTTAATTTCGTAAAAACGTAATATGCCAGAAATAATCCCAACAATTCTCGCCAACGCCAAAAAAGAATTTGAAGAAAAATTACGCATTGAAGAAAAACTTGCCCCAACTATTCAGATCGACATTTTAGACGGCACACTTTTTTCAACCACCAATTGGCACGATGCCGAAGCGATTGGGCAAATGGTTACGCCGGCGGCTTTTGAACTTCATCTCATGGTTACTAACCCCCTACCAATTATTGCTGGGTGGATGTCCAAAGTCCTCAATGTTAAACGAGCTATTGTCCACGCGGAAATCGAACGGCCGGTTGGTAAAATAATTGAGGAAATTCACGAAAATTTTCTCATTGAGGCTGGTGTGGCTATTAATCCGGAAACGCCGATTGAGGAAATTCACGATATTTTACCCATCTTAGATGTTCTAATGATCATGGGCGTTCACCCAGGCAAAACCGGTCAATCTTTTGATGGCGAATATCTGCTAGAAAAAATCCGCGAAGCCAAAAGACGAGCTCCGGGTCTAACTATTGAAATCGATGGTGGAGTTACTCCAGAGCTTATCCCCAACTTCATGAAGTTAGGAGTTACTCGCTTTGCCGTAAATTCAGCCCTTTTCAAAGATAATCAGCCTGAAATCGCTTGGCAAACTTTACAAAAAGCTCTTCAAAATAAATAAAAAAGGTGTTATAATAATCTTTGTTAAAATCAAAAATAATCTCCGAAAATTCTATGTTTAAAAAAATTATCTTCCTTTTTAGTATGTTGGCTTTGGTGGTAGGTAGCCTGGGCTTAGCCCGGCCAGTCGCCGCCTCAACTGTTTCGCTTTCCAGCTTACAAGCCGGCGATCTTGTTCGAGGACAATCGCTACCAGCCGTTTATTATTTTGGTAAAGATGGTTTTCGCTATGTGTTCCCTAATGATAAAACCTATTTTACTTGGTACGAAAACTTTGACTCAGTAAAATGGTTGTCTGATGCTGATTTGGGTAAATTACAAATCGGTGGCAATGTCACTTATAAGCCGGGTACCAAAATGATCAAAATCAACAGCGATCCTAAAACTTATGCTGTTGGTCAAAACGGCGAATTACATTGGGTAACTTCTGAAGCTGTGGCCGTAGCTCTCTATGGAACTAACTGGAATACCAAAATTGACGACGTACCAGATGGTTTTTTCTCTAACTATTCTGTCGACTCTGATATCGAAGCCGCCGACGATTTTATTCCGGCTGAACAAACTGCCGCGGCTCAGGATATTAACGATGACAAAGACTTAAACTACCCAACCTATATCTCAACAACCGACAGCGGTTATTCCAAGTCCAGTGTCACCATCAGTGCTGGTCGGGTTATCAAATTTACCAATAATGGCACCAGCAAACACACGGCTACAGCCGAAGATCTTTCTTGGGGTTCTGGTACTCTGAACGCCGGTGATTCATTTAGCCGTTATTTCAATGAGCCGGGAACCCATGAAGTTTTCTGTAGTTACCATTCCTCAGAAACCATGACCATAATTGTTGAATAAAAAAAGCCCCGTCCCAAAAATTATAAAGGACGGGGTTTTATTTTTCTTAAATTTTCGTTACGCTATTAAAGTATGAAGGTTAGATGGTCGGTGATTATTACGCTAGGAATTTTTGCCTTAATTCTTGGTTTTTTAATTATCTTGGAAAATTATCCAAATTTTCCCGACGCTGACTCTTTTTATCATGCCAAAATGGCGACCGTAATTAGAGATCAAGGATTTATCGATACTTTTCCATGGTTTCAGTGGACGGGTTTGAAAGAGACCTATATTAATCCCCACTGGCTTTATCATATTTTTTTAATACCTTTTGTTACGGTTTTTCCTCCTTTGGTCGGCATGAAAGTAGCCGCAACTTTTTTTGGACTAGCGGCTTTTTTAGCCCTTTATTTAATGCTACGAGCTTTCAAGGTTCCATGGCCTTGGCTTTTTTTGGTGGCCGCCCTGCTCTCTGGTGATTGGCTTTTTCGTATGGCCATGCCGCGCGCGCCGGCTCTGGCTATTGTTTTTCTTTTTTTTGGGACTTGGGCTATTGTAAAAAAACACCCGCGGCTTTTATTTTTTCTGGCTATGTTTTTTGTTTGGTTTTATCACGGCTGGCCAGTCCTGGTTCTTTCTTTACTCGCCAACTCGGTGGCTCAGCTTATCGCTCTAAGTCTCGACGAGCCGTTTTCTTTAAAAAAACTTTTTAAAAACTTTATTCAAAAAACTTATAAAATTTCTTTGGCAACTTTTGGCGGTTTGCTGGCGGGATTAATAATCAATCCTTATTTTCCACAAAACATTTATTTCAGTTTTTTGGATATTTTTAAAATCGGAATTATTAATTATCAATCTTTTTTACCAGTTGGCCAAGAATGGTTCCCGGCCGAATTAAACAATTTGGTTTTAGGATCAACCATGGTGATTATTTTAACCGTCGTGGGATTATTTTTTTTCTTGCCAGCTTTACAAAATTTAACGACCAAAAACCTGACAGAAAAAGTCGAACAACTTTTTACTTTTTTATTATTGGCTGGTGGTTATTTTATTTTAACTTTAAAGTCTGTTCGTTACCTCGAATATTTTTTCCCTTTCTTGGTTATTTTTACAGGAATCCTTTGGACAATTAGCCAAACCTTTTTACAAACTCATGTCTGGCCAAAAATCAAAAGCCGCTTTCAACATCGTCGTTGTTTAAAATGGTTAACTACAAGTTTATTAATAATTTTTCTTCTAGCCATTTTTCAAAATGAATTTTTTAATCTTACCCAAGGTAATCATGATTATTTTCAGGCTGAACAATACACCACGGCCACTGATTGGCTTAAACAAAACCTGCCGGCGGGTGAAGTAGTTTTTCATAATTCTTGGGATTTTTCGCCGATTTTGTGGTATCTTGACGACACCCATTACTACCTAGCCGGTCTTGATCCAACTTTTATGTACGATTACAATCCTGAAATTTTTAATCTTTGGTGGAATATTTCTTGTGGCAAAGATTCTAATGTGACTAAAATCAATTCAATTTTTCATTCACGAGTCGTCGTGATTGACCGTCGTTTTGCTAGTGCTAAAAAATTTATAACCAATTTGGAAACTTCGGGATTATTTCGTGAGGTCGAAAGAAACGAATGGGTGAGTGTTTATGCTGATTATTCTTTATGAAAATAAATATCACTGTACCGGTTCATAATGAAGAAAAAATTTTAGTTTCAAATGTCACTAAAATTTTAGACAATTTATCTTCATTTTTTACTCCACACGACTGGACTTTGGTTATCGCCGAAAACGGTTCGACCGACAACACTGGTTTAATCGCCGAAAAAATTGCCCAACAACAACCGCAGGTATTTTTTATTGCTTCAAAAATCGCCGACAAGTGGTCGGCCATTCGCGCTGGCTGGGTCGCGGTTCCGGCTGAAATTTATATTTTTTTTGATGCTGATTTGGCCACTGATCTTAAACATTTGCCCGAACTTTTATCGGCTCTGGAAACAGCTGATTTGGCCATCGGTACGCGCCACCAAAAAAAATCTGTGGTCTCTCGACCGTGGACACGTTCATTTTTTTCCCATGGCTATTGTTGGCTGGTAAAAATTTTTCTTCGTCTGCCCTTCACTGATTTTCAGTGTGGTTTCAAAGCCGTTCGTTATCAAGCTTGGCAAAAAATTTCTCCATTTCTGACCAGTGCTGGTTTATTTACTGATACCGAAATCTTGGCCGTTGCCACCAAACTCAGTCTAAAAGTAACTGAAGTTCCGATTACGTGGCGCGAAATAAAAAGTCCCGGCCGAAAAAGTAAAGCCAAAATTTTTAAAAACGGTTTTCAATTTATTGGTCAGCTTTTAAAATTAAAAAAACGCCTCGCCGCTTTGCCAAAAAAATGATAAAATGTAAAAACTATGGACCAACTCAATGAAAAAACCTTAAAAAGTCTGAAAAAAATCGCCAACAAAATCCGCCAAGATATTATTGAAATGTTGGCCAAAGCTAGGTCGGGTCATCCGGCCGGAGCTCTTGGTTTGGCTGATATTTTTTCGGCTTTTTATTTTCAAATTTTAAATCATCGACCTAAGGAACCGGCTTGGAAAAATCGCGACCGCTTAATTCTTTCCAATGGCCATGTTTGTCCCGCTCGCTATGCGGCCATGGCTGAAGCTGGATATTTTTTCAAAGAAAAACTTTTAACCCTGCGACAACTCGGTTCCCCGCTTCAGGGTCACCCCGAACCCCATCGTTTGCCTGGACTCGAAACCCTTTCTGGACCGCTCGGCGAAGGTTCGTCACAAGCTGTTGGTTTGGCCTATGCGGCCAAAATGGATAAGGCTACCTGGCGCGTTTACTGCATTATGTCTGATGGCGAACTCCAGGAAGGCCAAACTTGGGAAGCCTTGCTTTTTGCCGCCAAATACAAATTAAACAATTGTACTTTTATTATCGACCGCAACAATATCCAAATCGAAGGTCATACCGAAGAAATTATGCTCCTTGAACCACTGGCTGATAAATTTTCCGCTTTCGGCCTTCATGTTGAAAAATGCGATGGTAATAATATTGAGAGCTTTATTCGGGCTGTTGAAAACGCTAAAAAAAATATAGACAAACCAACAGTTATTATCGCTAAAACTATTCCTGGTAAAGGAGTAAGCTTTATGGAGAATAAAGTTGAATGGCACGGCAAACCACCGTCGATTGAAGAAGCCGACTTAGCTTTAATTGAACTTAAAAAAAATTAAATAAAATTTTATGCAACGCAAAACCAAAATAACTATTGTTTCGATCATTGGCGCAATAATTCTTATTCCGATCGTTGTCTTTTTCCTAGTCACAGTTTCTCTCTCTTTATTTAAAAATGGAAGAGCTTCTTCATCGTCGGCAGTTTCCATTATGGGCTCAATGCAAAATGCCGTGGCTCCAACCATGACTAAAAATTTTTCTGGAACGGTTGGTGTGGCTGTTAATGAAGATATAGCGAATACAAAAAAAATAGTGTTTGATCAAGGTAGTACTACCGGTGGTGAAACTGCAGCCGAAGTCGATCAAAAAATTATTAAAACTGGTTATCTTGACCTTGTGGTTGATGCCGTCGACGAGACGGTGGTAAAAATAACCGCTCTCGCTTCTGGCAAAGGTGGCTATATTCAAAGCTCGTCGGTTTATGAACGCGAAAATGGCACCAAATACGGCACCGTGGCTATTCGGATTCCAGCCACTGAATTTGAAAACTCTCTAACTGACATCAAAAAACTCGCTACTGCCATCAACACTGAATCGGCCAGTGGTCAGGACGTTACCGAGCAATACACTGACCTCGAAGCCCGATTAAAAAACGCCCAAGCTCAAGAAACTGAATATTTAGAAATTTTAAAAAAAGCCGTAACTGTTAATGACATCTTGGCCGTGCAATCTTACTTAGGCGAAACTCGCGGTCAAATTGAATCGCTTCAGGGTCAAATTAAATATCTGAGTAATCTCACTAGTTATTCAACTATCACAGTTTCATTATCAGAAGAACCAACCATTAATCTACCCACCAAAGAATTCCGTCCGTGGACCGCAGTTAAAGAAGCGGCTCAATCATTAGTCGCCGTGGCCCAAACTTTGTTTATCACCTTAATCTGGTTAGTAATTTTAGGTGGTGGAATTTTCTTGCCGATAATTATTGGTTTAGTAATTATTGTTTTGGTTATTAAGAAAGTCTGGCACAAAATTTCCAATCAAAAATAGTATGGCAAAAAACAACGACACTGGAACTGAAACCAAAGGCCAAAAAAAATCCTTAGCTACCCGTGACGGTTTTGGCCAAGGTTTGGTTGAGGCTGGCAAAAAAAATAAACAAGTTGTTGTTCTCTCGGCTGACTTAACCGAATCAACTCGTTGTCTACCCTTCAAAAAACAATTTCCCGAACGTTTTATTCAACTTGGAGTTTCTGAACAATCAATGGCTTCGATTGCCGCTGGAATGTCCCTGGTTGGAAAAATTCCCTTCATTACTAGCTACGCTGTTTTTTCGCCGGGTCGAAACTGGGAACAAGTTCGCACTTGTATTGCTCTGCAAAACTCGAATGTTAAAATTGTCGGCTCGCATGCTGGTTTGAACGTTGGACCAGACGGAGCGTCGCATCAGGGATTAGAAGACATTGCTTTAACTCGCGTTCTGCCTAACATGACGGTCGTTGTTCCCTGCGATGCCGAGGAAGCACGAAAAGCCACTCTGGCCGCAGCCGAACTTGTTGGACCGGTTTATTTGCGTCTAACCCGCGAATCCTCGCCGGCCATCACTGTCACAAACTCGCCATTTAAAATCGGCCGAGCTGAAACTCTACGCCCGGGCAAAGACGCGACAATTATCGCCGCTGGGCCAATTGTTTTTGAAGCTATTGAAGCCGCCAAAATTCTCAAACAAAAAAACAATTTAAACGTTCGAGTAATCAATTGTCATACAATAAAGCCGCTCGATCAAAAAACTATTCTCACGGCCGCCAAACAAACCGGAGCAATTGTCACCGCCGAAGAACATATGATGGCCGGTGGCCTTGGCAGTGCCGTTGCTGAACTTTTGGTCGCGACTTATCCAGTGCCAATGGAATTTGTTGGTGTCAAAGACAAATTTGGCGAGTCGGGCAAACCCATGGAATTGATGAAAAAATACGGGTTGTTAGCAGAAAATATCGTTAAAGCCGTTTTGCGGGCGATAAAAAGAAAAAACAACAACTGCAAATAATGACCGATCGGCCATAATTTGCCGTCAAAAAAATATCCCGGCCGTCAGGTCAGGATATTTTTTTAATTTCTTCAGCCAGAAATTTTTTGGCTTCGGTTTTTGTTAAAATTTTTCCTAAACGTCTTTTTTCCTCAACAGTTTTTAAAAATTTTCCAATCAGTCGACCGTCAAGCGGCTGAGCTTTTTTTATTTTTTGCCAAGTCGACAAAACGTCTCGACCTAAAAGCAACGGCTGATTACTTAATTTATATTTTTGGATAATTTGTTTCATTTTTTGACCCGAAACAAAAACCCCTCTTAGTTTTTTACCCCGATAATCAGCTTCGCAGACCGTCAAAAAAGCCACTAAAGAAACTGGACCAAGACGACGCAAGAGATCAGCAATTTCACCAATATAACGCCGTTCAACAATTTCTTTATTTTTTAAACTTTTTAAAAGGACCGGTGGCCAGCGGTGCTCACGAATTATTATTCCGACTGAATCGACAATCAAATTAGAATATCGCCAGCGCGACAAAACCAAACGAACGATTTTTTCGCCGATTTCCGAATGACCAATCGCCCGAACTCGGCCTTTTATTTCTTTGGTCACGGTTGGTTTGCCAACGTCGTGGAAAAGAGTGGCTAGTAAAACCAAAAGTCTATCGGTTTCAGAAAATTTTTCTAATCGAGTTAATTTAGCCGCCGCGTCAACTGCCAATTTGGTGTGTTCCCAAACATCCCCTTCGGGATGCCACGATGGTTCTTGAAAACAATTTTTTAACGACAATAATTCCGGACAAATAACTTTTAAAATTCCTAGCTCTCTCAATAACTCCAAGCCATAAGATGGCTGTTTTGATTTCAAAAGTAGTTTATCTATTTCTTCACGAACCCTTTCGGCCGAAAGTTCAGCTAAGGCTCCGGCGACCACCATTTTTTTGATCAATCGGACGGTTTTATCATCAATTACCAAATCAAACCGTGAAGCAAACTGGACAGCTCGCAGAACCCGCAACGGATCTTCAACAAAAGTTTTAGCCTCAACCATTCGTAAAACTTTATTTTTTAAATCCGCTTGACCGCCAAAAAAATCAAAAATTTGACCAGTCAGCGGATCCATCAACATGGCATTAATCGTAAAATCGCGACGTCGAGCCGCGTCTTTCATAGAAAGCCCAAGATCGGCTATGGCCACAATGCCCCGATGACCGCGCCCGACTTTGGAATCACGGCGCGGCAAGGAAACGTCTAGAGTGTAACCATTACTCAATGATACGTGTAAAACATTAAATGACTTACCAACCGCCTTAACCCGACGCGCCCCAAAATTTTTCTTTAAAAGTTTTTCCAATTCAACCAAAGAAAGTCCATAAACTTCAAGATCAATATCCTTAGATTTCTCGCCCAACAAAAAGTCTCGAACAAACCCACCAACGTAAAAAACTTTCGCTTGTTTAGCAAGTTTTTTAACCACGGCTTCAATCTTTTTGTCTGACATAAATTAGGCTAATAGTACTTTCTCATTTTTTTTAATCTGAAGCAAGAAAAAATCGCTCGAGAATTAAAAATCTGTTATAATATTGTCATTAAAATTATGTTAACTTCGTTATCTAATCTTTTGAATCGCGCCCAACATAAACACTACGCTGTCGGGGCTTTTAATGTTTATAACTTGGAAACCATTCAAGCTGTCATTGCGGCGGCCGAAGCCGAACGTTCACCGGTCATTATTCAAACTTCAGAAGCGGCCATCAAATATGCTGGCTTGGAAATTCTTGGAGCGATGGTTCATCAGCTGGCTAAAAAAACCAAAGCGCCAATAATTTTTCACCTAGATCATGGAAAAAACGAAAAACTGGTTGCTGAAGCTATTAAAAGTGGTTGGTATGGCAGTGTAATGTTTGATGGTTCGGCTTTGCCTTACAAAAAAAATCTCCAAATTACTAAAAAACTCGTCAAATTAGCTCATACCAAAGGCGTGGCTGTCGAGGCTGAGCTAGGAGCTATTGCTGGTATTGAAGATTTGGTTTCGGTCAAAGATCGTGACGCCCAACTAACCAATCCTAAACAGGCGGCCGAATTTGTTCGCGAAACTGGTTGCGATGCCCTAGCCATAGCCATTGGCACTAAACACGGCGCCTACAAATTTCACGGCGATTGCCAATTGGATTTTGAACGTTTAAAAGAAATCCGGGCGGCGGTTTCTGTTCCGCTGGTTCTTCATGGTGCTTCTGGGGTTCCGGCAGCTATTAAAAATTTGGCCATAAAATTTGGTGCGGAAATTGGCGAAGCCAAGGGTATTTCTGACTCAGCTATTAAAAAAGCTGTGACTTTAGGTATTTGTAAAATTAATATTGATACTGATTTGCGGATTGCTTTTATTGCCGGATTACATCAATTCATAGAAAACAACCCAAAAGATATTGACCCTCGAGCTTTTTTATCAGCTGGCAAAGAAAAAATAACTGAAGTGGTTCGACAAAAAATTCGGTTGTTTGGGTCAGGTGTCTAAACCTTGCCATGCCCGCCATAGCCCAGCGACGGCGGGATTTCCTTGATTTGGGGATTTACCTGATGTTGGGTTGGTTTTTTGAGTTTTTTATGGAACATGAAGAATTAACTGGAAAGATTATTGGTTGCGCTATGGCTGTTCATTCGGCTCTGGGGAATGGTTTTCAAGAAGTTATTTATCAACGAGCCATGGTTATTGAAATGACCGATCTAGGATTAAAGTTTAGTCGGGAACACGAGATGGATATTTTTTATAAAGGCCAAAAGATCGGAAATCGTCGAGTTGACTTTTTTGTTGAAAGAAAGATTATGGTAGAAATTAAAGCCCAAATTTCTCTAGAAGACGTCCACCTAGCCCAAGCCATGAATTATTTGGAAGCTTATAATTTAGAAATCGGATTGCTGATAAATTTCGGTGCCAAGCGTTTAGAATTTAAAAGGGTCCATAACAACAAACCAATCAAGAAAATCCCGCCACGTCCTTCCGAAGTCCGAACGAAGGAGGATTTAATCAAGGGAATCAAGGTTTAGACAAGTGATTTAAAATAATCCAACCAACAAAAAAACAATCAAGGCAATCCTTTAATCAAGGGAATCAAGGTTATATGTACGACATCATCACCATCGGCGCGGCCACTCGCGATGTTTTTCTTCTTTCCGATAAATTTACTTTTATCCACTCGCGGGAATTTGAAACCGGGATTGGCGAGTGCGTATCTTTTGGCACTAAACTAGAGGTTGATAAGGTGGTTTTTACCACTGGCGGTGGCGCTACTAATGCGGCCGCGACTTTTGCTAATTTGGGTTATGACACGGCCGTTTGGTGTCGAGTTGGCAATGATGCCGCTGGCCATGAAATTCATAATGATCTTCGGGTTTATAAAATAAAAACCGCTTTAGTCCAAAAAGTTAAAAATGGGGCCTCGGCTTATTCCACTCTTTTAACCGCGGCCAATGGTGAGCGTACAGCTTTGGTTCTTCGCGGCGTCTCGTCGGCTTTTTCGGAAAAAGAAATTTCTTGGGGTAAACTAAAAACTCACGTTATTTATTTAACTTCATTGGGTGGAAATCTGGTTTTATCAAAAAAAATAATTGAAAAACAAAAAACGGCCGGAAACTTTGTGGCTTGGAATCCTGGTAAAAGTGAATTACTCAAAGGTTTAAAAAACTTTCGTTCGATTTTACCAAAAGTTGACGTTTTAATTATCAATCACGAAGAAGCCGAACTTTTAACCAGTAAAAAAGACTTAAAAGAGATGTTTAAATTATTGGCTCGATCAAATGGTGTCACGATTATTACTGACGGGGCCAAAGGCGCCTACGCCGAAAAAGAAAATAAAATTTTCGTGGCCACCACAACCGGCGTTCGTTCGGTTTCGCGCACTGGCGCCGGCGACTCGTTTGGTTCTGGAGTGGTGGCCGGTCTTCTTAAATACGATGATTTAAAAAAAGCTTTAGCCGTCGGCATGATCAACGCCGAAGCCGTTATCCAAAAAATCGGCGCCAAGGCCGGCCTATTAAAAACTTGGCCAAGTGAAAAACAAATGAGTAAAATTAAAATTTCTTTATTAAAATAGCATTATGAAAAGCGAAGCTTGGTCTCAAATAATAAGCGAAACGGTTGGAAGGCTCTGGAAAACCAAAGAACCTCTAAAAACCGAGGTTTTACCCTCACGGGAAGAAGAATCCTCTCGAGAAAAATTGCTCCAAAAAGAATTTGCTGGCGCGGTTTTAAAATGGATAAAAAAACTCGAAGTTGAATTAGAAAAAAGAAAACCAAAAATGTCTACCTCGAGACGTCTGGGTTCAATTTTTGGGCCAGTGGTTTTATTTACAACAGTTGTTGGGTGTGGCGACCTAAAAAAATTGATTGTTCAACAAGTGAATCAGAATTAATTCAAGCTTCGATAGATTGGATCAATGACCACCCAGAAGAAATCGAGGCACAAATGGCTGAACTTTGGCCTAATCAATCAATAACCGCCGAAGAAATAATCGACTCTATGCAGGCGGCAAAAATTGCTTGCGGCCAAGAACGCGGCCAACAAAGCACAATAGCTGGTGAGGCCCGTTTGTTAACCGACACAATAATAATAGACGTGGGTGAAAAGGCGTTTCAAAATCTTTTAGATAAATATGAAACCAATCAATGGGTTGAAGGCGCAAACTTAAATGAAGCTATCGAGCAATGCGACAATGCCGAAGAACGTCAAGAAACCGACGATGGAATTAGAGAATATTACGAGGCTGTGTCTTATGTTTCCGACAAGATCGCTCACGAGGCTGTTCATTTGGTAGTCGGCGGGCACACTAAAGAAAACGAAAAATTGGCCAAAGAATTAGCCAGTAAAGCAAGAAGCGGAGATTATGAGGCCAATCAACAATTACAAACCTTGGATGAAATTTACGCTTGGGGTACAGCCGCTGAACGAGCCGTTAAACAAGACGGTAATGAAGCCCGAGGATTTAATTATTAATCGTGAACTTGATAACTCTAAAATAAAAATATGAATTATAAAATTTTTATCACTCGCGATATTCCTGATGAAGGCATCAAAATGTTACGTAAATTAAAAAATATTTCCTTAGATATTTATCCGGGTGTCCAAGCTATTCCACGTAAAGAACTTTTAAAACGGGTTAAGGGCGTGGATATTATTTTACCGATTCTTACAGAAAAAATTGATAAGGAAGTTATGGAAGCGGCCGGATCACAGTTGAAAATGATTGCCAATTATAACGTCGGCTTTGATAACATTGATTTAAAAGAAGCCAAACGTCGCAGTCTCGTCGTTACCAACGCGCCACATCCAAATGTTTCCGAAACCGTAGCCGAACACGCCATTGCTTTAATTTTTGCTCTCACTCACCGAATCCCCGAAGCTGATCGTTTTGCTCGAGCCGGCCGTTATGAAGGCTGGGGACCAAAAATGATGCTCGGCACTGACCTTTGGAAAAAAACCGTTGGTGTTATTGGAGCTGGCCGTATCGGCGGCGCGGTTCTGCGTCGTTTGCGCGATGGCTTTGAAGTTAAAGTTATTTACAATGATGTTAAACGCAATCCTGATTTTGAAAAAGCCACTGGTGCCAAATTCCGTACCAAAGATCAACTCCTTAAAGAAGCCGACTTCGTTTCCCTCCACGTCCCTCTTTGCCCAGCTACTCATCACCTAATCAGTACCCGCGAATTAAAACTCATGAAAAAAACCGCTTTCCTTGTTAACACGGCTCGTGGTCCAATCGTTGATGAAAAAGCTTTGCTTAAAGCCCTAACGGCCGGAGAAATCGCCGGGGCTGGTCTTGATGTTTATGAATGTGAACCACTAATCGATTGCGATCCACGCGACAACCTTGAGCTTCGCAAAATGGAAAACGTGGTTTTAACTCCTCACACTGCCTCGGCCACCATCGAAGCCCGCCAAGCCATGAGCCGAGTGGCCGCGGAAAATATTATAGCTTTTATTAAGGGCAAAACTCCACCAAATGTCTGCTTGGGATAAGTTCCTTGAGTTTTTCTTAAAAATCAGGTTAAATATACAGGTAATTTATGCATAAAAAACTCCTTTTTCCGATTATTATCGCTTTGGCCGCCATCGCGGTTATTGGCCTTTTTGTTTTCCTAATTAAAGCCAAAAACGCTCCACCACCCGATAGCACCATGATTTTCTTTTATCGAGATGATTGTCCACATTGTAAAAACGTTGAAGATTTTTTTGCGGCCAATAATGTCGAAAACCAAATCGCTTTTGAAAAACGCGAAGTTCGTAATTCTCCAGCTAATGCCAAATTACTGAGTGATCGCTTTACCAGGTGCAATATCACTGATCCCAAACAAATGGGCGTGCCACTTTTCTGGGATGGCTCAACTTGCTTTAGTGGCGATCAACCGATCATTGATTATTTTAAAACAAAGCTAGGAATTTAATTATGAGACGTTTTATCCAATCTGCCACTGCCGTATCGGCCGCTTCTTTTGCTGGTGAGTTTTTTATCATTGGTAAGGCCGAGGCTTTTTGTCCGGTTTGTACGGTGGCCGCGGCTGGTGGTGTTGGTTTAGCTCGCTGGCTAGGCATTGACGACACGATTACTGGTCTTTGGATCGGCGCCTTGCTTGTCTCAATTACTTTTTGGACAGCCAATTGGTTGAAAAAGAAAAATCTTAAATTTCCGGGTCTGGTCTTGTGCTCTGGCCTTTTTTATATTCTGATTACAGTTGTCCCGCTTTATTTCACCGGCGTCATGGGTCATCCTTGGAATCAAATTTGGGGCATCGATAAACTGGCCGCCGGCATGATCGTTGGCGCCGTCTTTTTCTATGCCGCCGAAAAACTTTATCTATTTCTAAAAAAGAAAAATAATAATCACGCTCACTTCCCTTTTGAAAAAGTTGTCTTACCTGTAATAACTTTGATTATTTTAAGTGGGGTCTTTTATTTTTTAATTAAATAAAATTCGCGTGCCCACCAAAGCCCGAGCGGCGGCGGGTAATTCGTAACCATATGGAAAATATAATAAAAAATCTTAACGACCTGGTTTTAAAAGTCGATGCCATGAAAAAACAAGACAAACTTGATTTATCCAGCGATCAAGATTTAACCATTGCCATCATGAACTTAGTAAGTATTGAAGAACACTTCTTTTTTACTGGGGCCAAAACTGGCAAAGCCGAATATTTTGATCTTTTACAGGAGGTCCGCAAAATGCGCGGTGATTTGTTGCGAAAAATTGTCAAAAATCCAGAAGGCGAAGAATGGTGTATTTCCAAACATCTTTTAGCCGCCTCAATGCGCGTCATGGAAGTGGCCACCAAACAGCAAGGTATGGGCAATAAAGAAGAGGCTCAAGAACTTTTTCAAAAAGCCTTTGACATCTATTCCCTTTTTTGGGGCATTAACATGAAGGTAATTGATACGGAAAATATCAAAAAAATTGACGATAACGCTTTGAACAATAAAGATGAAGAAAAAAAAGGTTTTATGGGTAAGCTTGGGGCCTTGGTTAAAAAGGCGGTGGATTGTTGTATTGAATAGAAAAAGTATGCGACGAAGATGGAAAAAGCTAATCGACTTTATAAAAATTAAAAAAGATGGGATAAAAATTGATGAATTATTATCTTATTTAAAAAATGTTAAAAAAACGAATTCAAAAACCGGCCTTGAGCCGGTTTTTGATTAAAACTTTATATCTTTGGTGGTGTCTCATTGGCTTTAACCCTCTTTTTTGCTCCTAAAGCCCCAAGAGATCTTCTTAGTGTCTCCTGTCTCTGTTTGGTGGCATCCTCTTGCAACTTGACTATTCCCTGAAGTCTGGCAGCTTCATGTAGTTTTACTATGGCTTCTTGAAGACAGCTGAATTTTTCAAAAGGCTCGGCCTCGCTCATTTGAACACAGCCGGAAATTTTAGTACAAACTTCGGGTGAAAAACGCACATCTTTCTTAATTCTTGAATCAATAAACCGACTTAAAAAACGAACAACCTCCTTAACCCTCTCAATAACCGCCGGAAGATCTATGTCTTTTAAAGCCCCTGGCGACACGGCTAAAATATCAATAATTTCTTTGGCTATTTTTTCTCCCAACACTAATCTCACGGTTTTTTCTTTTGTTCCATTAGCTTCTGCTTCAGTTCTTTCAATTGCCGTGTTTGGAATTTCTTTAAAAATTTCGACCAACAAATCTCGAAATAAACCTATTTCTCTTTGAAGACGCAGCAGGGTTTTTCTTTGTTCTCGAGAACTCGAAAAATCAAGCAAAAACTCTCTGGTCCTATGTCCGTCAAGCATATTTTATAAAGATAAGACTTGGTTTAAAAGTTAAGTTCGTTTTGTAATTTAAGAAAAAAACTCAACGTCTTTGCTCAACTTCAGTTTAAAAAGAAGAAACTCTTTTTATTTCTGTTCCATCAAACGGTATCGATGGTCTAGCTTCGAATTCTTGCCGCATAAAACATAAACCGTGGTGGACTGATGGGGATTCGAACCCCAGACCCCCGCCTTGCAAAGGCGGTGCTCTACCAACTGAGCTATCAGCCCGTTTTTTTTTGGAAATTCGAAATTCGAAAATTAGTTTTGACTAATTTTTTAAAATCGAATTCACTCAAAAAGTATAGGGAAAAAAAATGATTTAGTCAAAAAAAACGAAAAGCGCGCTTAGGAAATTGTACCCCAAACGCGCCGATGATGATCCCGGCTTGGCCCCCCCTTTTTTTCTCTGCTTCATACTGCAGACCAGGCTGGGATGTAGCTCCAACGCACCGTCGTTGGACCCCTACTTACCTCTTCGAGGTTCTCGGTGATCCAGATAAACTTCCGGATCAAACCGATGGTCTCGGCCGACAGGGGGTCGGCTTCACGCCACCGACTGTCGGCGTGGGCTTCAAGAGCCCGCGACACCGTGTCAACGTTGGTGTTATGAGTAGCCACCAACACTTTCTGCCGCCAAGCTTCGTTCTTGATTCTTGAACGAGCTTTAGACGACAGTCTTGACTCGTTGTAATCTAAGTTGAGCAAGATCAATTTGAACGCCGAGACAAGTTCGGCACGTCCGTGGTTGGCATTATCCGACAAGCTGGCTGTCGGATATTCAACCCGCAGACCCTGATAGGTCTTTGGCATAACCTGACCGGCGCCGTAAGCGCCGCCCGGACTTCCGGTTACGAGAACCGCTGGATTGGCGGCGATCTTCTCAAGCAAACCCGTCATGCAACCACGTTGTTCGACCACTGTCTTCCGACTGTCGAACGGACTGCAGGTGAATGGCTGCTCGGCCAAGACGATCAGAACCGAAAGCTCGATATTCTCCTCACTGACCACCAGCTCGCCCGGGCGAGCCTTCGACGGAACGCCACGCTGGCGTAGATCGTCAGCAGCACCAACCGCGGCCCCCCGGAGAATTTCGAGTCCGGCTTGGGCTCTGGTGGTTTGGGCGGTGGAGATGACGGTAGCGGCCGTGGCCTCCTTCATTGGTGGAACGGGAACGGCAACTTTCGCCGCGCTCGTCCTATTCGGTTTCGATGATTCTTCGTCGAACACCTTTTCAATGTCAGTGCGCCCAAGGAGAAAAATCAGCGCCTCCCGAGCGCAGACTGAAAAAAAGAGGTTGGCGATCATGACGGCAACCACGCCGGTTCGAAGAACGCTCTGTCCTGGCGTCGCTGGCTTTTCTTCTTCGGAGACGTGTGTCTTGCGATTGGTCCACATAGCACCCCAAAGGAAAATTTGCCGACCAAGCGCCAAGACAGCTCCGAAACCACCAACATAAATAAGTGCTTCGATGGCGAATAGCATCGCCGCGACTACAGACTTTTCCCAACCGACCAGCCCAAAGAAGACACCGCTTCTCCAAACAAAATCGGCCGAAAAGTAACCGCAGATCGCGGCCGCCGTCACGGTCATGACCACAACGGCCCATTTTCCCTTCAGTACTCTTTCCACATTCACCTCCAACATCAGCTGTGAAGGGTTGGTTTTACTGCGACCGAGGTTGGCCAACAGCTGATAAAGATAGTCGATAAATTGTTTTGTGTCAACAGTTTTCTGGTCAAATTAGCAAAAATACGTTAAAATATGGCTAAATTATTTATCTGTTACGAATTACGAATCTTGCCGAAATCACGAATCAACGAATATTCGTGACCAATTCGTGGATTCGTGATTTCGCTGTGCCCGTCCGAAGCCCTAGCGGAGGCGGGTTCAACAATTCGTTGATTCGTAACAAAATTATGCTTCTTCGCCATCAAAAAATTCTACCGATTGTTTTTTCGTGTTTAGTTATCTTCTTGATCATCGGCCAGCCAGCCAAGGCCCATTCCGAAGCTCTTACGGTTTCCACTCTTAATTCTGACGGCACAAAAATCTCGTCTTTTGCCATCTCAACAGCCAATTTGGCTGGCGGCGCGTCTTTGGTCGTGGCTGATCTAGGAACCGATGGTGTGCCAGAAATAATTATTGGCAATGGTTTGGGTAATGAACCGCGAGTTCGGGTTTACCGACAAGATGGTTCTGAAGTTGGTAGTTTTCTCGCTTATACGGCTGACATGGGCACTGGCATTACCCTTACTGCCTGCGATGTAAATCATGACGGTTTAAATGAGATCATCACTGGCACTCAATACGGTGGCGGACCACACATTCGAACTTTTGATAATCTTGGTAATGTTCTCAATCAAGGTTTTTTTGCTTACAACCAAGCTTTTACCGGTGGTGTAAATCTTGCCTGTGGCGATGTGGATAATGATGGCGCCAACGAACTTATTACCGGCGCTGGACCAAGCGGCGGTCCACACGTTCGTGTTTGGTCCTTTGATAATAAAAATTGGAACTTAGAAAAAGAATTTTTTGCTTTTGATACTGGTGATCGCTCGGGGATAATTCCTTTTGTTAAAAAAGATAACTCATTAATTATAATTTCTGAAAAAGGCGCAGTAATAAATTTTGTTGAATATAATTTTCAATTAGAAAAAGAAAAGTTATCCACAGTTTCTTCTGATGCGACCGGAGTTTTAAGTGTTAGTGAATTAAATAATGAAATTATTTTTTCACTCAACAATAAAAAAATTATTGGTGAAACTGGCCAAGAAAAATTTTCTTTTGAAAGCGCTAGTGGCGGTTCAATAATTTTTGTCACTGATCTCGATAACAATGGCACCGACGAAATCATTACAACTGAAGCTCGACCAATGTTTGGTCCGGACGGTGATAAATATATTTTAGTCGACCTTTCGGAACAACGTCTTTATGCTTATCAGGGTGGTAACTTGGCTAATACTTTTTTAATCTCTGCGGCTAAATATCCTTTCACTACACCAGTAGGAATTCATTCAGTTTTAGCCAAAAAACCTTATGTTGATTACACTTGGAATTATGGCGAAGGCAATCCAGATAACTATAGTTTGGGCATGACACCTTGGAACTTAAATTTTTACGGGCACTTTTATATTCACTACGCTTATTGGCATAATAATTTTGGCCACCCCATGAGTCATGGCTGTGTGAATGTTAATCTAACCAACATGAAATGGGTTTACGACTGGGCCGAGGTCGGCATACCTGTTGAAGTAAGAACCTAAAAAAATATTTTACGTACGTCGGAAAAAATATTTGTTTCTGACGTACGTTTTTTTATTAAAAAAATATTTTTTATTCCACAATAACCCTTGACAAAAATAAATTATCATTCACATAATAAAAAAAATCTTGTATAATAAAGTTAAGTCGAATAAAAAATCTTTTTAATGAAGGGAGGTGATATACATTATGGCAACCAAGAAAAAAGCTGTGAAAAAAGTCGCTAAGAAACCAGCTGCTAAGAAAGTCGCTAAAAAAAAGAAGAAATAAATTTTCTTCCTAAAAAATCCCGTGACTCAATTGATCATGGGATTTTTTGTTGAATTATTTTAAAATATTGATTCATCCGAACCAACCTTATTACGAATAATACATTCAATTTCATAAGCATCTGCGTGCGAGCAAAAACCTAAATACGACTGAAAATTATTTCTGTCAGAACGATAAATAGCTCGTTTGGCTGTGGTTGGTCGAACCAAAATTACTTCCGGCAAGATAACGTATCCGAGAAAATCAACACCCTGCGTCCAAGTTGTTATAAAAACCTTATCAGGATGTAGGCGAACCTTAAGCCGACTTTGAAGAAATGTGTCAATCTTTTTTGCCAATTCCATTCCTTCGGATATTGATTGGGCTAAGATAACAAAATCATCACAGTAACGAACATAATGTTTTAGACCTAATTTCTGTTTTACAAACCAATCCAATTCGTGAAGATAAATATTGGCAAAAAGCTGGCTAGTTAAGTTACCAAGCGGAATGCCCGTTTCGGGTGTGGTAGAAAAACTTCTTACAATATTACGAATAACAGCCATTGTTTTTTGATCGTGTATTCGTTTAGTGAGTAGCTCTAACAAAACAGCGTGGTTAACTGAAGCAAAAAACTTTTTAATATCGCATTTCACGGCATAGACAGTTTTGGTGTTATTTTCTGAAGCTTGTCGAAGAAAAAATCGAAGTCGTTTAACTGCGGCATGAGTACCCTTACCAACACGACAAGAATAGCTGTCAAAAATAAACCGTTTTTCAAATAGCAGTTCAATAACATTTACAATCGCTTGATGAACAACTCTATCCCGAACCAATGCTTTATGAATTGTTCTTTGTTTTGGATCATGAATAGTGAACGGGGTGTATTGGCTGTGATAATAATAACCGTCGGTTAATTCGTTTTGAAGCTGAAAAATATTGTCCTCAAGATTTTTTTCAAACAACATCACATCTTCTCGTCTGCGTTTGCCGTTTCGGAATAATTCCCAAGCCAAAAATAAATTATTGGTAGTCACTATTTGTTCGAACAAATTATTTTCTTTTTGATTATGGATAAGGTTAACACTCTCCCTTTCTCCAAAAAATTTGAGGCCGAGCGCAAGTTGTTCAACGGCGGGCCCGGCGATATCCCGATTGTTCATACTGTTTACGACATTTATGTTTCTTGGAATGAAATCATTTTAAAGTTTCCGAAATCGCAACGCTATACACTTGGTGAAACTTGTTCCAAATATATTTTAACAATTCTTGAAAACTTACTCTTCGCCGCTTCGGCCGGTGAAATATCTGAAAAACTTCCAAAACTGAAAACCGTTAGCGCAGAAATCGACACCTTAAAACTTCTCGTTCGACTGGCAAAGGACTGCAAATGTATTGCCAATAATCAATATCAAAAAATTGAATCACTACTAAACGAAACCGGAAAAATGTTGGGTGGCTGGATAAAATCATTTGGTAAAGGAAATGAAAATGAAGACGAAAAGGAGCACCTGTAGGTACTCCTTTTTTAATGAGAACTCCCTGCGGACGGGCATGGCGTTCTTGTAGAATCGGTTGTCGACATAGTTGCCGTTCAGCTTCGCCCTGTCGTCGTTCCGCCAGACATTCGGCGAGTTAGACCACTCGTCGTAGTCGGGAACGCGTCCAGTTACATTTCATTCTTCCAAGACACCGGGCACAGACGCATCCATACCCTGAATTTTATGTGAAACCCTCTGACCAAGAATCAACAAACACTTTTTTATTGGTTTGGTTTCAAAATGAAATGCGGAGTGCTCATTAATCCGTTCCGTACACTTCTGTCTTCAAGAGAAAGCAGAACCCTGACGGCGTTTAGGATTACGAGAGATTTCGGCGGCCAGTATCCGTGAACACTGGTACATTAGCCTACTTTCCAATCATTAGTTTATCAAAATTTTCTCAAAAAGAAGAGCCGCATTCGAAGATGCGACTCTGGGGTCGAAAATTCGGATGCGGCGAGGTGCTTCGCACCGGAAAGCCAAGTGGCAAATTGCCAAGGCTTCCAAGTGCAAAGCATTCAAGTGTCTAGAGCTTGTTGGGCTCCCTGCGGACGGGCATGGCGCGCTCGTAGAATCGGCAGTCGACATAGTCGCCGCTCAGCTCCGCCCTGCCGCCGCCCCGCCAGACACCCGGCGAGAGAGACCACTCGTCGTAGTCGGGAACGCTGAGAAGGAGTGCGGCCATGATGGCATAAGGAATCTTTTCTCCATCCATTTGGCGTACCCACTCCGGATGCTGGCTGGCGGCAAAGAGGGGCTCAAAATCGGCAAGGTGTCCAATTTGCTTCTGTTGAACCTCAGCGAGAACCGTACCATCGCGTCGGTTCCAGTTGGCGCCGAAGTCCACGATGTGCAGGGCGAGTTCGTTCGGAACGAACGTGCGGGCACCTTCTATAAGCTTGATTCGCTTGTCATCGACACCGTTCGCGTAGGCTGCGTCCCATTCCGAATACTTTTCACTGTGAGCCGTCCGCATCAACGCACGGCCAAAGAGGAGTGTTGCGGGCACGGATTCGCGGTTGGAGACGATGACCGGAGCGAGCAGGCGGGACTTCGGCAATTCGGCCTCGAAGAGTTCGAACAGCCCACGATCACGAGCCTTCGCGAGCATGATGTCGATCATGTCACCAGTCACACCTTCGTACTCACGCGCCATCGCCACGACGTCGTCGAGGGGTGACCAGATGCCGTGGATGAGACGGAAAACGGGATCTAGCATGGCAGTATCGAACATTGCCTTCATGATGCCCGGATTCTGATTGATCTTCCGACCCTGTTCGGCAGTGAAGAACTCACCCATGATCCGCTTGAGCTCGGTGAGTTCGCCGTCACGCAGGTTCGAGAAATGAGACATGATTAACTCCCTGATTGCCGCTTGGCTGACCGTTCCGGGTACTTCCCGTTGGGCTGACCTTTTTGTTGAAAGCGGCCTTTTGCTTCAAAAATTTTGGAGCAAAAAGCCGCCTTTAACACAGAACTTGTTTAAATGAACAGGGATGAATTATAGCAGAAAATAGCCAAAAAGTCAATGTTTTGACCCAGGTTTGGCGGTTTTTGCTAGGAATTTGGTTGTTTTCTTCGAACAGAAAACAGTTTAGGCGAAAAAATTTAATCCTTGTTAACTTTGGTTTGTTAATATCAAACCGGTCAATCAGTATTAAAAAACAAATCAGTTTTCACTGAAAAATAAAATTTTATGTCAGATATATTAAAATAACCCGGCTTGTTTTGGTTTTTTCCTTTCTGCTTCTGAAAAAATATTAATTTCACCAAAAATTCCATCGTAACCAGGTTTAATATTTACTTGGCCTTCGCGGGTACGGCGAATGGCTTCGGGAATAAGTGAGTTTGAAGAATATTTGGCAATTTCTTCAAACGATTTATCAAGTAAAATCGAAAATTCATTACCCAATGAATTAATTAAATGATCGTATTCGGCCGCGACTTTTTTTGAAGCCGGACCAACAGCAAAAGCTTCAGCAATAATTTCACGCAGAGGAATAATTGATTTAAAAGGAATTTTTTGACTGGCAACGCTGGCCGCTTCACGATCAGCCAAAATCTCAACTCGGTTTTCCACGCCCAAAGTCATTAATTTTTTACATTTTGGACAACGACCATCGAGACGCTTTGATTCCTTGGGCGAACAAGAAAACTTACAAGCGGCGCAACCATCAAAATGATACTTCCCTTCTTCGGGAAAAAATTCAATGGTCGATAAAAACCGTTTTTTATCTTGCTCGCGCAAAACTCGCACAATTTCGTCATAACTCGGCTTCTCTAAAGCAAAAACATTAGCTTCGCGCCCAAGTTTATCAAGTGAATGCGCATCAGAATTTGAAACCAAAACCCCTTTATCCAAGGCCGACAGCTGCCAATTCATCTGCGGATCAGACGATAAACCGGTTTCAATCGCAAAAATTTCTGGTGTCATTTTACCAAAGCATTCCTCGAGCGAATCAAAGCCTGATTTGCTACCAAACACCGAAAACCACGGCGTCCAAGCATGAGCCGGAACAATAATAATTCGCTCATCAATTTCTTTAAGAAACGCATAAAAATCTTCACAGTCAAAACCCAAAATCGGCCGACCATCGGATTTTAAATTATATTTTCGATTACTAAGTTCTAAATTAACTTTTTCGACCGCCTCAATCGACGGCGCAAAAATAACCAAATGAACCCGCCGAGTTTTTCCGCCACGTTTATAAATATGACTAGTTTCAGTAGTCAAAATAAACCGTGTTTTTGACGAACCGTCTTTTAAAACAAAAAGACCCGGTTCTTTCTCCACCAAAGTCTCCTTAATGTGTTTAAACCAAGCCGGATGCGTCCAGTCCGACGTAGTTACAATATCAATCCCTTTACGTTCACAAGCCTTGGCAATTTTTGGCAATTCCAATTCCTTCGAGCAAGCCCGAGAATATTTGGAGTGGATGTGGAAATCGGTGATAAGGCGCATATTCTAAACACTTATTACTCCTCGCCCGGTTTCTAAATTAAATGGCGGCCAAATTCTTTTGTTTATTTTTTTCCGCCAGAAGTCATCAGATAAATATTCTGGTTTTATATTTAAAGAAGCGTCTTCGGGATACAAAAAATCATAAGTTCTGCAATATGTTTCTTCGCCTAAACCATCATCCGGATCAAGATCTTTGTGCCCTATTAGAGTAAAGGCCGGAAATCGTCTTAATTTCTCAATAAAATAATCGACATTTCGACGAGAATTTTCGCCAACCACCACTCGAAAACCTATCTTTTTAACAATTGTTCTTAGGGTTTGAAAAAAATCTTCGGTAATATTTTTACCTCTAATCAAATCACTATCTGAATATCCGTGAACAAAAGCTATCGGTAACGCACCGTTTTCAAAAACCTCTGTGATTCTTTGAAGATCAAAATTTAAAATATTGTCCTTTTTGTCGCCATAACAAACAGAAACAGAAACGCCGTCAATGTCGTTATGAGGACCGAGAAATCCAACCTTTATTTCTCTGGGGTCAATGTTGGGTAACGCTAATAAACTCTTTGGCACAAAAATTTTCACTTCCTCTTCGGTAAAATCCAAAGCCGGCAAATCTTCTTGTTTATGTCTTTCAAGAAATTGAACTAAAAGTCTTCTTTGTTCAGTTTTATAGGCTTCAACAAAACCTTGGCGTTCGACTTCAAAACTCTCTGTCATATTTTTATTTCAATCAAACATCTTTTCGCGACCCAAACGTGAGTGTTAAATATTTTTAATGCTTGAACAAAAAATCCTTAATCTAGAAATTCAACCCCCAACCACTCCCTCAGCCAACTTCAACTGTTCAAACGTATTCACCCCAAGCCCTTCGCGCGGATCGTCAACCGGAATTGCTTCTACTAACAATCCCTGTTCGATCGCCAGACCGATTAAATCAGTCAAATAAAATTCGCCTTGAGCATTCTGATTTTTAATTTTATCAATATTTTGTTTAACCCAAGCAATATCAAAACAATAATAGCCTGGATTAACTTCGGTTATGGCAAGCTCGGCATCAGAAGCGTCACGTTTTTCAACAATTTTTTTAACATTATCATCTCCGTTTCGAACAATCCGACCAAAATCATAAAAGGCTTTGCGCCAGTCATTAAAATCAGGCAACTGGACCGTCATCATAATTACTGGCGCGGTTTTGGCTTCACAGAAATCGACCAATTTTTTAATGGTATGAGCGGAAACAAAAGCATGATCACCATAAAGAACCAAAACCCGACCGGTACTGCCAATAAACGGTAGTGCACATTGAAGGGCGTGAGCTGTACCCAATTGTTCTGGTTGCAAAGCAAACTCACAACGGCCTGATAAATGTTCGGCAATCAAATCAGATCCGTGACCAATAACCACAACTGGTTTATTTTCAATACCAGAACCAGCAACCGAATCCAAAAGATGATCAATCATCGGCCGACCGTTGATAGGAATAAGAACCTTGGGAATTTCTGCCCCCATGCGTTTGCCTTGCCCAGCGGCGAGAATGACGGTGTAAAAATTTTGCATAAATTATTAATCGATCTAAAATTTTATCTTTTTAAATATATTTCTTTATATTTTTCTACGGTTTTTTGTTTTCAAGGAAACCGCCTTTTTTAATTCAATAAAATCAATGTCATTCTTTTGTGTATCATAAATCGCAAAAGTAGCCACACCGGTTTTATGAGCCGAAATTTCGCCCGGATTAACTATTAAACAGTTACCAATCAGGGTTTTACTTTTGTTATGATCGTGCCCATAAAAAACCGCATCAAAAATTCCTGATTGTGCCATGGGCTTGGTCAAATCAGGAAAATGCGTAATAAATATTTTTCTTTTATCAAAAACTAAAAAATCGTAAACATTGTCGCTCATGGTTAAATTACTTCCCTTGCCCATCGAGGTTTTAGTTATCACGACCTTATCGCCATCATTATTTCCCCAAATCGCAAAAGTCGGAATCGCCGAGGCGGCCAAAACTTTAGCGAGTCCGCCGTTAATAAAATCACCGAGAAAAATAATTTGTTTAATTTTTCTTTTTTTAATTTCTTTTAAAGCCAAAAGAAGATTATGATAATTTTCGTGGATATCGGAAATAACGGCAATTTTCATAAATTACTCCAAATTAACCCCACAATCACACCAAAAACAAAAGCCGTGAGGTAGCGGGCTATGGCACATAAAAAACAATGTTTTTTTTTGATTTCTTCAGTCATAATTGCCTACTTAGGGTAACAAAAAAACCACAAAAGTGGAAGGAGACGCCTAACTTCTAACCCCATTCATTAACCCCTCACTCAACCTCTCCCCCGGGGAGAGGGGCTAAACAAGGCGGAAGGATACAACTAGACAATAAAGTTAAGTACGTTCTTAATACTATCAAGAACCGCATTTATATTTTTTAAAACCTCGATGTTCCTAAACCGCAAAACTTTAAAACCAAGGGTTTCTAATTCTTCTGTTTTATACCGATCAAATTCTTTTGCTTCACTATTTTCGTGAATTTCTCCATCCACTTCAATAACCAATCTCTTGGATCGGCAACAAAAATCAACAATATACCTTCGAAGACCAAATTGGCGATAAAATCTGACGCCTAATTTTTTACCACGCAGTTGCTGCCAAAGCACCCGTTCGGCTTCTGTACTATTTCTTCTTAATTTTCTTCGTAGATCTGTTAGATAATTCGGATTTAATATTATTTCATCGTTTAGCATAAATATTTTTGACCTAATTTTCTCTCCACCAACCCCTCACCCAACCTCTCCATCAGGGAGAGGAGTTAAAATGATCTTCTCTCCCCGGGGGAGAGATAAGAGAGAGGGGTTGAGAGAGACCAAAGAAAGGGGTGAGGTGTAAGCCAATCGATACAACGACAGAATTGTGGAAAAGGTTAGAGGTGAGAGCTTCTCAAAAAATTCGCCACCGCCTTAATTTCTCCATAACTCACACCGTCCCCCAATTCGGCTTTGACCGAGCCGATTCCTAAACCATCGTGTCTTTCAACAGCCGCGGCAATACGCGAAATTTTTTCTGGCGCGACTAATTCGGTAATTTTTACTTGACCCGTCAAAATATAAAAAGCCAAATGGCTTTCAATTGTCGAAATTGCCAATTCGCGGAGTGTGGCAATTTCACCGATCGACTTGCCGCGACGAAAAAGATCTAAAGTGATAGTTTTGGTATCGTTTTCTTTTTCTTCTTTTAGCTTACGCTCGCGTTTAGGAATTTTTTCGGAAATCTTGGAAGCTAAATTTCTTGCCCGACAATAGTCGCTGACTGCATCAAGAAAAACCGGACCATATTTAGCCAATTTGAATTCACCAAAACCGGAAATTTTTGCAATTTCTTGAAAATCCTGTGGTAAATAGGTAGCCAGCTCCAACAAAGTGGCGTCGGAAAAAATAATATACGGTGGAACGTTTTCTTTTTGAGCCAAACCAAAACGCAACGCCTTTAATTCATCAAACAAATCTTTTTCATAAGGCTTTTCCGAATCGCTAGACGCTTTTCGAGAAATAATTTTGGTTAAAAAAACCTTTTCCTCGCCACGCAAAACGGCTGGGCTTTTTTCTGTCAGATTTAAAATTGGATATTCATCGCCAACTTGTTTTAAAAAACCCAAACCAATTAAATTTTTAAAATAACCATACCAATCTTCTTTAGAAAATTCCGCACCAACCCCATAAGTTTTTAGAGCCTTATGCTCTTCACGAATTTTTTCCGATTTAGAACCGCGCAAAAAATCAACTGTATAAGTAAGACCAAATCGACCTTCCAATCTGGCCACGGCCGACAAAGCCTTTTGGGCAATAGCTGTGCCGTCGATTTTTTCATAATTAAAAAGACAAACATCACAACTTTCACAATTATCGGCCGCTGGCTCGCCAAAATAATTCAAAATAGATTTACGACGACAAACCTGGTTTTCACAAAGACTAGCCATTTGCGAAAGTTTGTTCAACATGATTCGCGACTGTTCGGGGTTGCCTTCGATGGTGGCAAAACTTCTAAGTTTGGCTACATCACCAGCGCTGTAATATAAAATTGCCTCACTTTTTAAACCATCGCGTCCAGCTCGACCGGTTTCTTGATAATAACTTTCAATATTTTTTGGCAAGTCGGCGTGAATCACAAAACGAACGTTTGATTTATTGATCCCCATACCAAAAGCAATGGTGGCGACAATAATTTTTACTTCATCACGAATAAAAAGATTTTGATTTTTCGTTCGCTCGTCAGTCTCAAGCCCGGCATGATACGGCCTAGCCGAAAAACCATCGTCAACCAACTTAGCCGCCAAATCTTCGGTTGATTGACGCGATAAAACGTAAATAATACCTGAGTCATTGCGGTGCCGATCAAGATAATCGACCAAGCGACTATAATAACCACGCTTCGATTCAATAAAATAATGAATATTCGGTCGATTAAAACTGGAAATAAATTTTCCTGGTCCCTCGAGTTGAAGTTTTTCTAAAATATCTTTTCGAGTCAATTCATCGGCAGTAGCCGTAAGAGCAATAATCGGCACGTTGGGAAATTCTTTTTTCAACGATGACAACATTCGATATTCTGGTCGAAAATCATGACCCCAATGAGAAATGCAGTGAGCTTCGTCAATGGCAAAAAGTGAAACATTTAGTTCTTTTAAAAATGAAATGAATTGTTGTTCATTATTAAAAAGTCGCTCAGGAGCAATGTACAAAAGTTTCAGACGACCGTTCGTCAGGTCAGAATAAACAGCCGAATATTCCTCTGACGAAAGCGAGGAATTTAAATAAGCCGCTTTGATGCCAGCGACTCGCAAGGCATCGACCTGGTCTTTCATTAAAGAAATTAGTGGTGAAATAACCACGGTCAAACCATTAAAAATCAGCGCCGGAATTTGATAACAAAGCGACTTGCCACCCCCAGTGGGCATTAAAACAAAAGCGTCACGCCTTTGCAAAACCGTTTCAATAATTTCCGCTTGATTAAAGCGAAAATTTTCATAACCAAATTTTTCTTGTAAAACTTCTAGTGGTGTTGGCATAGGTTAGTTGTCTGAACTGGGATTAATGGGATTTAAGGATTTTTGGGATTTTTATTCTTGTCATTCTGAACCCTTGCCTGCCCGTCCGTAGCCCAGCGAAGGCGGGTGAAGAATCTCGCCTTGTGAAAATAATAAAGTACATGGCAGATTCCTCCGTGGCGTTCGGAATGACAAGGTTTTTTAATCCATATTTTTTGTGTTAAATCATTATACTTTAATTCTTCAATCGACATACAAAAATCCTGTTAATCCAAAAAATCCTATAAATCCCAGTTTAGACAGTTAACAAAAACAACTCCCTTAATTCGGAAATTCCAAATTTCAAGCACCAAATATCAAATATTGATATTTCCATTTTTTGGAATTTGGTATTTGTAAATTGGAATTTCCAACCTCGTGGGGGAGCCGCTTTGTTGGAACCGGATTTTGAATCCCGTAACAGAATCCACAACCATGTGATTACACCTTAGCAAATTTTTTTATTTTGTCAATGGTCAAAATGTGGAAAAACTAAATTTTCGGCTCAGGCAAAGCATTCCACAATGCCCCAAAAGCGGCCCGATGCATATCGCTGATTTGTTTGCTTTCAATAATCACGCCCATAAAATTTTCCGTGTAAGAAAGCATCGCCACTTTGTTGCCATAAATATCCATGACCGACTGAAATTTATTTTTAGAATCTTCTAAAAATTTAACTCGCCGAAGATCGCGAACGCGATTTTTATGGGCATCAATTGACTCTGATCCGCGTGGCGCCAGCATTTTTAAACTTATTTTATTTTGCCGGCGTAATTCCCAATATTCTTCAGCAAATTCTCGGGTAAAAAATTTATAAACATCTTTGGTGCCAATAATTTCTAAAATTTCATCACCGGGTTGCGAACTTTTTATCGTGTCAAGAAAAATAGTTTTTAAGCCCTCGAAACCTTCGTAATAAGTAATTTTTGGTTTAAACGGAAGAATATTGTGAACGGCTTGGAGCTCGGGTAACATCTTACTCAATCGTTTCTCCTTGTTTTGTAAATTGGTCTGGAGATCTCGAACGTCTTCAATAAAATAAACTCGCCGTTTTTTCTTTAAAGCGGTTTGAATAAAACCGTTTTTAACCATGTTGGGCAAAAGATTGTAAACTGTGGTTCTTTTAACCTCGGCTTTTTTAGCAATTTCAATAATCGAAGCCTCACCTAAAGCCAATAAAGCGACATAAATTTCCGCTTCTTTATCTGATAAACCAACGATTTCCGCCAAGTGAGAAATAATTTTATCCATATTGTCTCCCAAAAAATAGACATTATTTATAGTAAAAATATAGCTTATTTATTGAATAAAATCAATATGCCTTTCAAAAAAGACTGAAAAAAGGACAAAAGATGGAAAGAAAGCATAAAATGGTTGGGGTCACAGAAGTCACGATCGCCGTTATTATGATACCTAATCCATATGTCCAAAACACCAAATTACGACGCTAAAATTAAAACCTTGATCAATAACACTTCCCCGAACGAAAAAATCTGTCCGCTAACCGGAGAAAAGTGGCAAATGACCGAAAAGGAAATTGCCCTTTTTAAAGATTTTAACGTGCCACCGCTTAAAAGCTCACCGGAAACTTTTATTAAAAAAATACTGCCTCTTTTTACCGCTTATTCTTGGTGGTGGAATAAACATGCTGAAACCGGAAAACCCCTACTAACTTATATCCACCCCCACACGCAATTCAAAATTATCTCTGACGAAGAGTGGCACACCAAAGATTTTTCCACCATTAATCAAGAGCTGTTTCCTGAACATTCGTTTTTTAATCAACTTTTTAATCTGGCTACCAAGGTTCCACTAAGCACTTATAAAAATGTCGAGCGGCCGGTAAATTCTATTGCTCGAATTAGTCTTGGTGACGAGGATAGTTATTTTGTTGAAGGCACCAAATCCAAAAGATGTTTTTACTGCACCGATTCCTTTAATATTGAAGATTCATCCGAAGTTTGCTGGAGTAGTCAAGTAAACAATTCCTACGACGTTCTTCGCTCACACAATATCAGTAACTGTCGCGTTGTCCGCGAAAGTCGCGCGTGTCTGAATTGTTTCTTTATTTTTGATTGCCGAAATTGTCAGGACTGTTTCATGTCGTGGAATCAAAGAAATAAAAAATATCTTTGGAACAACGAACAACTAACGGCCGAGGAATGGCATCGGCAAATAAAAAAAATTGATTTTGGTGATTTTGATATTTTTGACAAATATTACCTAGAATTTTTTAGCAAAATCAATTCAGAAATCGTCTGGCCAGAAAATTTTAATGATAAATGCCAAAATAGTACTGGTGAATACCTGCAAAATAGCTTGAATTGTGAACGTGGTTGGTATTGTGATGGGGCTAAAAATAGTTACTATGGCCTTTGGGATAATTTTGGTAGTGAAAATAATGCTCTTGGCATTCATCCTGGTAGCAGCCATTGCTACGGCAATGCCGCGGCTTTCAATTGTCAAAATTGTCTATTCAATTATTTTGCTATTCGTTGTCAAAATTGCGAATACTGCATTGAATGTTATGATTGCGAGAATTGTTTTGGTTGTGTTGGCCTTAAACGAAAAAAATTCTGTATTTTAAACAAACAATATTCTGAAGATGAATATTGGAAAATTCTCGATAATCTTAAATGTGCCATGCTTGACCGAGGTGAGTATGGCGAACCAACGCCTTTAAAGTTTATTTTAACCCCGCTTTCTTCTTCATCTTTTGGTTTAGGTTTTGCTCAAGCAGAAAAACAAATGGCTGGCCTTGATTTTGAACCATCGCTCAACGGTGCTTATGGCGATTGGTCTGAAAAAACTTTTTACAACTCTAACGATCTTCCTAAAAAAATCGATAATGTTGAAGAAGAATGGATTGGTCGAGCTTTAATATCTACTGACTACCAACGCCCATTTACCATATTAAAACCCGAGCTGGCTTTCTATAAAAAAATGCGTCTGCCTGTTCGTCGTGAGCATTTCATTAAAAGAATCGAGGAAATGTGGAAGACCTTAAATAAATTCGAGCAAGAAGAAAAAATATGTTTACGGTGTCAAAAAAATATGACCGTGGCCAAAAACACCGCCTATCCCAACCGCAAAATTTTCTGTCACGGATGTTATCTCAAATATTTGGAAAATCGATGACAAAAAAAATCCGCAATTAACTCGCGGATTTTTTATTAAACAATCTCTTTTAATAATTCCATTTGAAGCAAAACCATATCTTCCCAACCATATTCAACGTACCAATTAATATATTCAAGAACATTAATAAGGTAATAAATTTTCTCTCGATTTATTTCGACATCCGATAAATTCACGGCTTCGTAATATGCCTGCAAAGTGTTTTCATCCATTCGGTTTCTAATATTCATTCGGAATCGACCTAAATCAAATAACGGATCGCCAAATTTTGCATCGCTCCAGTCAATAATTCCCTCCAAATGTCCGTCTTTAACAAAAATATTGGCGCCGTTAATATCTGTATGAATTAAACGCAATTCAATGTCGTCCGATAGGACTAAAACTTTTTCTTTAGCTTGTTTAAGAGCCCTTTCTACAAGTTCTGGATTTACATTTTTAAAACTAAAAACTTTTTTCCAATCAAATTCTAGATTTTCACCAGTTAAATTTCTCAAAAGATAATCTTTCCACGAACTTTCTTTCCCGCCGATAACGTCTAAAATATATCCTGCCCTGCCTGGCGATTTAACTGAATGAACTTTATTAAATTCCTCTAAAATTTCTTTTATATAACCCGGTCTTTCTGCGACTGCGATATCTTTAAAAAGTTCCCCCGAAAAACAAGTCATTACAATTAATGGATACACCCGACCGCCTTGCTGCAATTTTGTTTCGCCTAAAAGATGCGGAACTTTTATATTTCGTCCTTCTAATTTTCTAAGAACAAAAGCATCTGCGTCGGCATTCGGCCCAACCTTAATCACAAGGCTTGCTCCAGATTCTGTTTTTACCTTACACACAACACTATCGACTCCATCTACAACAAACTCGAAATCAATAAAATTCTCCTTCAGCAAGTCGGCTGCGGTTTTCAAAATTTTAGAATGATTAAGAATGGGTTTCATAAATATTTATTTCCTTAATAACTCTATCACACTCCTTCATAAAAAATAAATTAAAAAATCCGCAATTAACTCGCGGATTTTTTTCAAATCAAAAAGTCCCACAGTTCTGGCGTCGACCTACTCTCGCCCAAACGGACTACCATCGGCCCAGGAGGTCTTAACGGCTGTGTTCGGGATGGGAACAGGTGTTACCCCTCCGGAAATGACACCAGAACTGTGGGACTTTTCAAATTTTTTTCAAACTTGAAGATCAAGAGAATTTATCGAGAATATCAAATGACAAATTTTGAAATGACCAATGGTGGATTTTATATCTTAAAAATATTTTTCCATCATTAGACATTTGTCATTGAACAATTTGACATTCCCACCAGATCGCTGCTTACAGTGATCGTAGAGCTCGACTTATTAGTACCGCTCCGCTACACGCATTACTGCGCTTCCACGTACGGCCTATCAACCTGCTAGTCTCGCAGGAGTCTATTAATGAAGGCTAATCTTAAGGTCGGCTTCACGCTTAGATGCTTTCAGCGTTTATCCGAACCGAACGTAGCTACCCGGCACTACTCTTGGCAGAATAACCGGTACACTAGAGGTTCGTCCATCTCGGTCCTCTCGTACTAGAGATGAATCCTTGCAACCTTCGGCGCCCATGGTAGATAGGAGACCGAACTGTCTCACGACGTTCTGAACCCAGCTCGCGTGCCGCTTTAATTGGCGAACAGCCAAACCCTTGGAACCTTCTCCAGCTCCAGGATGCGACGGGCCGACATCGAGGTGCCAAACCCCCCCGTCGATGTGGACTCTTGGGGGGGATCAGCCTGTTATCCCCGGAGTAGCTTTTATCCGTTGAGCTTCCGCCGTCCTATTTCGTACGGTCGGATCACTAACTTCCGCTTTCGCGACTGCGCGACTTGTCTGTCTTGCAGTAAAGCAGGCTTATGCGTTTGCACGTCCAGCGCGATTTCCATCCGCGCTAAGCCTACCTTTGTAAACGCCTCCGTTACTTTTTGGGAGGCACCCGCCCCAGGTAAACTACCCACCAGCTACTGTCCCAACCACCGGATAACGGTGATCGGTTAGAATTCACGTGACGCAAGGGTGGTGTCTCATTGGCGCCTTGCGGCTCCCACCTACTCTGAACATGCGAAACATGAACCCAATAACAAGTTGTAGTAAAGCTTCACGGGGTCTTTTCGTCTAACCACGGGTAATGAGCATCTTCACTCATCTTGCAATTTCACCGAGTCCCTTGTTGAGACAGTCATCAACTCGTTATGCCATTCGTGCAGGACGGAACTTACCCGTCAAGGAATTTCGCTCTTTTTTTGTTACCGCCTTTTGGCGAGTGCAAACATTTCTGTTGCACTCTGTATGTCGCCATACAGATCGGACTATATCTTTCGTGAACCATTACGGTTCACGATCCGGCGTGTAGTCTCTGAGGATTTCAGAAATCGCGATGGAACCTTTCGGTTCATGCTTTGGATAATTTTTGCGATTTTTTTAAGACCTTGAAAATTTTTATGAATTTCTTGATCCATTAGAACAAGAATTTTCTTAAATTTTTTTAAGTCTTCTTTTTTTGCTGTTCTTAAAGGATTTCTTACAAAGAAAGGAATTATCTTTTCTTTTAAATCTTTTCTGGAACGAACGCAAAACCGCAAAAGGTTTTCTTTGTGATTATCATGACGGCGATTTAAATATATCTCACCGCATTGAAAATATTTTTTAATTATTTCCAAAGCTGATCGACTTTTTTCGCCCTGGGTCACAACAAACTCAGGAAAAACCTGCCAACCACAAGAGGTGGTTGAGTTACGAATTAATGAAACAGAGAAGCAGCCCTCTCCGTCAACAAATCCGCAAATCCAATTATCAATTCCTGACCTTTCCTGCTGATTGTCTGCATTTGAAACTTTTTTACTTGGCATAACTATGTACGTATTATACCTTAGTAGTTCAAAATTCACCAGATGTTCCAGCATTTAGCCAGATTTTTTCTCTACATCTTCATGGCACACGAAGTTCGAGAAGAGGGCTTTCACCTCACTAAGGCAGCTTTTATCCTACCTTAGGACGATTATAGTTATCGCCGGCGTTCATCAGCGCTTCAGTTGGAGGCTGCCCCCCGCACCTTTACCACCAGCAATCCGTCGTCTAGTGACGGACTGATGAAAAAGGTGCGGGGATGACCCCCTCCCTTAACGTTCTGACACTGGCCAGGCATCAGCCCCTATACATCAGCTTGCGCTTTAGCAGGGACCTGTGTTTTTGATAAACAGTCGGTTGATGTCTTTCGCTGCGGGTCGCCCCCTCCCGGGGGCAACCAGGCCTTATTCCAAAGTTACGGCCACTGTTTTGCCGAGTTCCTTAACAAAGGGTTCTCTCGTACGCCTTGGCACATTCGCGTGCCCACCCACCTGTGTCGGTTTCCGGTACGGGTCCATTTTACCTAACCTTAGAGGTTTTTCTAGGTTCTCTTTCTCTTCCCCTTGCTCACCTTGCGGCAAGCTTGCGATCACGTTCGAATTTAACGGCTGGCGGATTTGCCTACCAACCATTCCAACGCGCCCAACGTCATAGCCATAGGACGCGGGAAGATACGGAAAACGTCACCCCTTCGAAATAAAACGGAGTGCAGGAATATTAACCTGCTGTGCATCGACTACGCCTTTCGGCCTCATCTTAGCTCCCGACTAACCCTAGGACGATTCTCGTTGCCCAGGAAACCTCGGGTTTACGGCGGACAGGATTCTCACCTGTCTTTGTGCTACTTATGCCAACATTCTCTCTTCGCAACGCTCCACCATGCCTCACGACACGACTTCAGCGCAGATGCGAATGCTCCCCTACCGCTTAATCTTGCGATTAAACCCTCAACTTCGGTACATCATTTAGCCCCGGTACATTTTCGGCGCGGAAAGGCTTGACCAGTGAGCTGTTACGCTATCTTTAAAGGATGGCTGCTTCTAAGCCAACCTCCTGGTTGTATGAGCCTCTCTACCACCTTTTACACTTAATGATGATTTAGGGACCTTAGTTTGAGATCTGGACTGTTTTCCTTTTGACGTATGGAGCTTAGCCCCCATCGTCTGACTGCCGGGAACACTTATTGGTATTCGGAGTTTGGTTAGGAGTTCTATCTTGCGACGAACGTCCCATTCAGTGCTCTACCCCCAATGTGTTATTTACCGACGCTAGCCCAAAAGCTATCTCGGGGAGAACCAGCTATTACCGAGTTCGATTGGAATTTCTCCGCTAACCACAGCTCATCTCCACGTGTTGTACGGCGTGTGAGTTCGGGCCTCCACGAACTGTTACATTCGCTTCACCCTGGCCATGGTTAGGTCACCCGGTTTCGGGTCGTATATGTGCTACCTTCTGACTATGTTCAAGGCGGGAGAATTACTTCTCCGGCTTGAACAAAGTCAGATAACGCGCTTGAACGCTCGCTTTCACTCCGGCTCCGCCCCATAGGGCTTAACCAAGCAACACATAGTACACTCGTTGGCTCATTCTTCAATAGGAACGCTATCACCCCAGAGATTACTCTCGAGGCTCTAACTCCTTGTAAGCATACGGTTTCAGATACTATTTCATTCCCCTTCCGGGGTGCTTTTCAGCTTTCCCTCACGGTACTGGTGCACTATCGATCAGAACACGTATTTAGTCTTGCCACATAGTCGCGGCAGGTTCCCACAAGATTTCACGGGTCTCGTGGTACTCAAGAGCGCTTAAAACCTTAACTAAAAATATTTTACGTACAGGACTATCACCTTCTATGGTTCCACTTTCCAGTGGATTTCATTATATTTAAAGTTAAAGTCGATTTTCGGCAGAAAATCACTTAAACGCCTTACAACACCCTACTAACAACGGCTGCCACCTTTCATTTTGCTTCATCAAGTAAACTTGATTCCGCAAAACTTCATCAATAAGGTTTGGACTGTTCCCTTTTCGTTCGCCACTACTAAGGGAATGGACTCGCTGATATGTAGAAGTCGTATAAGACGTAGAAATCGTAGATTTTACAATCTACGTTTTCTACGATTCTACGCTTTCTACAATCAATGAGTTAATCTTTTTCCTTTCCTCTGGGTACTGAGATGTTTCACTTCCCCAGGTGCCCTTCCGGCGCCTATGTATTCAGCGACGGATAATCGCGTTTTACGCGATTGGGTTGCCCCATTCGGATATTCCCGGATCAAAGGTTGCTTGCCACCTCCCCGAGACTTTTCGCAGGCTGCTACGTCCTTCATCGGCATGTTCTGTCGAGCCATCCTCCGTATGCCCTTAATGCTCTACAATCACTGAAAGAATCGATCCTTCAGTGTTTAAAATTTGTTCATTACCACTATTGGTTCTCTTGATCTTCAGTTGTGAATGATCTATTCGGATCCATCCGGATCCGTGGCGTAGGGAACAAAATTTTTTGTTCCGTACACCGCGATCCCGGAGTCAAAAAAATCCGCGCGGCCGCGCGGATTTTATAAAATCCATTTTATGGTTGTTATTAACAACCAGCGAGGCCTTGAAGATTGGTTTTGGTGGAAAATATCACAATGTGATGTCCTATCTTCACTGCCTTCCCTCTATCCCGTCTGGTGCTTTCGAGCCATCCCTGATCGAAGCTTAAATTCTTGGGACAAAGAAGGTGGTGATCTAATGTTTTAGTAGCGCGAAAATTTTACACAAAAGGCTGAAGACTGTCAAGAGTTTAATCCACGGCGTGTCCACAGGGTGGTAATTTGGCTGGGTTTACGAAAGGTCTGGCGGTTTTAAAGGCAACAGAGGCATCGGAGGCAACAGAGGCAGCGTTTGGACAATTTATTTAATTGCTTATAAAATCATGGTAAAATTTCTAAGCAATTATGATAAAAATCTCGCTAATAATCGTTGGTAAACAAAAACGTAGTCCGCACCAGGAAATTTGCGAGGAATATTTGAAACGCCTTAAATCAGACGTAGTGATCAAAATTCTTGAATTAGCCGAAACCCCATTCCGTTCAACGGCAGAAAAAGATAAGGTTTTAAAAACTGAAACCGAAAAAATCAAAAAGGCAATTCCGACGGATTCGTTTTTAATTGTTCTTGATGCGGCTGGCAAAACTTTTACTTCAGAAAAATTTGCCGAACATTTTGATCGTTTGTCAGAGAGCGGTGCTCGACCAATCACCATCATCATCGGCGGCCCACTTGGTTTATCAAATAGACCTGTTGTCATTTAGCCAACCAAGCTATAATAAAGACCTATGAACATTGGGAGGATTATAAAAGATGATCGTCAATTAAAAGCGCTCATTGGTATGGGCAAGGCTGAATTTCTTGCCCTTCTCGACGATTTTTCT
>JAZDEQ010000068.1:0-4331 GCA_043808565.1 Candidatus Uhrbacteria bacterium
AGTTCATTTTCAACAGAAAAATCAATAATAAAAAATCGGGTCTATTCGTCTGTCCTGAACTGATCAGAACGGACGTATAGATCCGATTATAATGGGTCTTAAACTTATCAACATACTGTCTTGACGATGGGGTCCACCTTAGTTTAGTGTGTTTGGTGGCAACCGGAAAACCTCGCTCAATCAAAAAAGCGGCGATGTCTTTGAGTTGGCGACCTTCAAGACGCAAACGAAACGCCTCACTTATTAGTCCGTGATTTTCGCCATCGGGAAGAAAGCGATGATTTTTATCTTTCCAATAACCGTGTTTTCCGTGACTGCCCGCCCATTTACCCTCTCCAGTTTTTGAATTGTTGGCACGAATGACATTTTGGGGGTGTTGATCGCTATATTGTTTAGCCATAACAAAAGTAATACCAAGGAGCATTTTGCCGGCCGAGTCATTTTCAAAAACAAGGTTGTTGGCAAACTTGATGTCTTTGATTTCGCCCCGATCCAGCATATCAATGATCTCCCCGCCTTCTTTCATATTGCGAGCCAAGCGGTCTGGAGCCCAAGTGATAATGCCGTCATATTTCCCTTTGCGAAGGTCATCGAGCATTGCCCGAAAGATCGGGCGATTGTCCGAGTTCTTGGCTGACTTTTCTTCGTGTTTTATCTCCGAACAGCGAAGTTCAAGACGATCAGCCAGCTTTTTACACTCGGCGATTTGATCGCCAATGCTTTGCTCTTGTTTTTTCTTTTTCTTCTTGGATTCACTTTTGTCATCAGTGCTTTTGCGGGCATAAATAACATACCGCCAGTTTTTCTCATCTTCCTCATCTTTCTTATCAATCATAAAACTGGCCTGAACCCGAGCCACCAATTCAGCGGCTTTTTCAAGGTTGTTTTTTGTCGAAATATCCATACTTTTTGGCTATTTTAGCATATTTTTTGAGGGGAGGCCATTGACAAAAAATCGTTTTTCTGCTATTATAAATCGTTACAATGGAGGAAAACAAAGAAAGGAATATCCCGTGTTTTCCGTTACCACATTAGAATAAGTAACGAAAAGCACGGGATTTTTCTTCACCATCAACCAAGCCGGATTTCTGGCGTTTCTGAGGAGCCACAAATGGCCGAGTTCATCCCAAGTTCCGATCTTTCCGCTCGTGACCGTTTCTGGGCGGTTCGACTTCACAACCTCGTCGGCAAGGAGCGTGTCACGATCTGGCACAGCAACAAGGATTTCAGTTCAGACGTTCGCATTGTGAGCGTCACGAACGACGGCGCCGTCGAATACGAATCCAGGCCGGAAACAATCACCAACCAACTCACGGGAGCCAAGTCGACCAGGGTCTGCACAGGAGAAATCCACGTCGCTGACGTCATCTCCTTGTTGAAAGAAGTGGTCACCCCTTCCGCCTCGTAGCACACCAAGTGCGACAAGAGCCCCCTTCGGCTTTCGTCGTTGGGTGTGCTCTTTGTTTTTTTGAATCATTTATCAAATCGACCGCCTCAAAAAGCGGTCGGTTTTGGTATGGAAACGGTCGGGTTTTAGTTATGCCTCCCATTTGGAGACACTAATTCGATCAAGATCGAGGTCGAAACCACTACCTTTTTGACAAAAAGTTAGTGGGACATCGTCGGTTTTCAACTCTCTCCCAAACTTCAAAAGCAAATCAATAAGGCGTTCGGTTGGGAGTTGGGTCAGATCACGCTTTGAAAGTTCGGTTTCAATCGTGTTGAGTTGTTGACCGAAAAGTTCAATCCTTCGTTCAACACCGACACGATATTTTTCTCGCATTGCTTCAAGGTGGATTTGCCAAAAGTTTTTGATGTCTTCTTGAAACTCTTTGCTCCAGTCAATCAGCGTGCTTTTGGCAACACAAAGACGCTCGGCAATGGTGGCAAAACTCAGTCCTTGCGAGCGTAACTCAACAAACTGTTCTTTGAGTTCCGGTTCCTTCATAAAATCCGCTGTGATTACTTCTGCTTACCCTTTCCTTTGGTTCGTATTGGATTGGGTATTGTTTATAGCTGTGGTGCGATGGCCTTGTTCGCCCAAAGTTACCCGTGTGCCGTCGTTAGCTTCGACGGTTCCGGTCGGTTGGCTTTGACTGGCCATATCCGGCAAGTTTTGAACAATAGCGACAATCGGATCGCTTTGATCTTGGTTTGGATCAGAAGGCATATTTTTGATTGAAAGGTTAGAAAAACTACTTTTATTTTAGCTCGTTTAGTAGACAATAACAAGATCGTCACGAGACAGTTCGCTGGTCGGGTTGCTTTCAAAAAACCGCAAAACTTCGCCGTTCCAAGTTCGCATAACCGGCAGGAGGGTTTGGGCTTGAGATAAAAAGTTCAAGATGGTTCGTCTTGGGGTCCACCAAACCACCTTATCGGATTAATTCCGATAAATAAAATCCGCCAAACGGCGGATTTTATTTTGGAATGATTTTTATTCCATCAACTTGTAAGTAATCGAAACATCCAAAACCACTTCATTAGTGCCAGATTCGATCGATGGCATAGGGGCGGCGCTCTTTAAAGCCAGGCTATCGTTAAAATAAGCGTAGTCGTTTGAGGGCGCCCATTCACTGTAACCAACCACGCTTTCAACTCTCAAACCGAGCGAAGTGGCCACTTCGCGAGCTTTTTTTTGGGCTTGGGCAATCGCTTCAACCCGAGCTTCGTTTTTTAGATTGGTAGGATCATCGATAGTAAAGGTTGGTCCGGAAATATTAGTAATACCGTTTTCACCAGCCATGGCTAGAACATTGGGGAGCTTGGCAGTGTCGCGAACTTTAACTGTTACATAATTGGAAACAATCCAACCTTTTGATTCACTGGTATTAGTTTCCGCATTCCATTGGATATCCTCGTAAACATTATAACTCGAGGTTTGAATATCATCGGCTGAAATATTCATGGCTTTAAGTTCGGCAATAATTTTATCCATGGTTTCGTTGTTGGCTGTTTGAGCCGAGACAACATCGGCGCCTTTGCTTTCTGTGCCCATGGTGACAGTGGCAATATCGGGTTTGCCAGTTACTTTGCCTTCACCATCAATGGTAATGGTGTGTTCATAAGGCTGTGGTTGACCGATTTCCTTGGATTGTTTGTTGACATTAATTGTTTTCGCGCCAAGATAAATGATGGAGCTCAGAATGAGCACAAGGATCGCCACGGCGTACACTCGATCCTCTTTCCATTTGGGCCAAATGGTCATAAGTGTAATTTTAGATTTATTTTGCTATATTATAGCATAGAGATTATTTTAAATGAAATTATGCGTCGCCGTTTTACTCGTCAACATTTTATTTTTTTTCTAAGCCTGGTCGTGATAGCTGGAATTTTTGGTTATGAATATTTTCTTCATCGTCCACTAGTTAACTTGCCACAGGCTAATTTAGAAACTGCCGCCGTTGATATTGGTTTAAAAACCGAGATTCTTCCGGCTATTAATGAACCAGTTTTTGAAAGCGTGCCTATGGCTGATATTTATTTGGAAAACGACGGGCGGGGCATTGCCTTAACAGAAAATAAAATTGCTCGGTTTTATCCTTTTCAAATTTTAGTTTGGCATAATATTGTTAATGATGTTTGGGGTCGAGTGCCAATTTTGGTTTCTTATAATCCGCTTTGTGACAATGCGACTATTTTTGAGAGACTTACTCCAGATGACGTTTTGTTGTTTGAAAATTCTGGTCAGATTTTTAATAATATTTTTTTGCTAACTGATAAAACTTCGGGTTCTTTATGGCAGCCATTTTTAGGTCAAGCAATTTCTGGAACTAAAACCGGCCAGTCTTTAAATCGTCTGGCTTCAACCGTAATGACCTGGTCAACTTTTAAAAAGAATTTTTCCAATGGCGAAGTTTTATCTCGAGAAACCGGTTTTACGCGCGACTACTCGTTCAATCCGTATAATGATTATTTGGCTTCATCTGATATTTTATTTCCTTTGACTAAATATGATTCTAGCTTACCGGCTAAAACAAAAGTTTTTGCCTACGATAAAGCGGTTTATCCAGAAGATAATATTAAATCAGCTGGTTCGATTGATTTTGAACAAAAGATTCGTTTTGTCTGGGACAATGATTGGCAAACCGCCCGTGGCTATCAAATTTTAGCCGATGGTTTAATTGGTGATGAAGTAGCTTTAACTTCAGGCTTTTGGTTTTGTTGGGCCGTCAATAATTAAAATTAGTATTATGAGTGCGCCAAGCTAAGTCGTATCTATCCAGTCGGTTAAAGTCCGACTAATCTAAAGACTAACCATCAGGATTATACTGAACCTTGCGTTTAAATCGGCGACGATTTGGGCGGAGCCAAGGGAATGGAAGTATCAG
>JAZDEQ010000069.1:0-17770 GCA_043808565.1 Candidatus Uhrbacteria bacterium
AGTTCATTTTCAACAGAAAAATCAATAATAAAAAATCGGGTCTATTCGTCTGTCCTGAACTGATCAGAACGGACGTATAGATCCGATTATAATGGGTCTTAAACTTATCAACATACTGTCTTGACGATGGGGTCCACCTTAACAAGTTCCACCCGAACGTTTTTCAACAGCTTTCGATTTTCCGTTCCTATTCAGAACGACACTGAATTCGATTTGGCCGGTGTTGGACGAGTGGCCGGTTTTAGTCACCGTAATCTCACCCAGACCAGCGACGTCGAAGCGCCAGGAATTTCTGCCTTCGATCTGTGTCCCTTCGACAGGGTCGAGGGAGTAACATCCCAGTAATTTTGTCGTTAGTGAACGAGCAAAACCAAGCGGAACGACGGTAGGGTTTTGTTGTTCGTCCGACCACTGAACATAGAAGGCGGTCGTGTCCAGGATGTAGGTCGTTTCGGCCATGGCTTTGCTAGAGAGGACGGTCGCGGCGATGAAGGAGAAGACGGCAACGAGAAGAAGGAAACAGTATCTGTTCATGAGTGACCTCGAGCGGATCGAGTAGAGTGGACTGATCGTCAAAACCATGCTGGTTCGACGAGGTTTTATATCATTATTTTTGGGTTGTTGTCAATGGTGATGCGATTTTTGAAACCAAAAAGACGAATCGTATTTGATTCGTCTTTTGAAATTCCAATTTATTATTCGTCATTGCGAGGAACGAGGCCGCCGAGCGACGAAGCAATCTGCTTACCTGATCGTTGGTAATTAGATTGCCACGCGTGGCGCTCGCAATGACGGGTTGATTTGATGATATTTGTAATTTTTTACCGTGCGTATTCAATCACTCTGGTTTCCCTAATCACCGTAACTTTAATTTCACCAGGATACTGCAACTCGGCTTCAATCTTTAAAGCAATGTCTTTGGCTAGTTTATAAGATTCCATGTCATTGATTTTTTCTGGTTGAATGAAGACCCGGACTTCGCGGCCGGCTTGGATGGCGTAGACTTTTTCCACGCCCTCAAAGGTTGAAGCAGTTTTTTCGAGTTCTTCCATGCGTTGAATAAACTGTTCGAGTGACTGCTTGCGAGCGCCAGGCCGAGCGCCGCTAATAGCATCGGCGGCTTTGATCAAAGCGGCTTCGATGGTGCGGGGGCGATCTTCGTGGTGGGCAACTGATTGATAACAAATTTCTTCGGGCAAGCCGAATTTTTTCATGATGTTGTAACCAATCTCTGGATGGGCGCCTTGCATGTCGTGGTCAACAGCTTTGCCGATGTCGTGGAACAAGCCACCTTTTTTACAAATCGCCACATCAGCCCCCAGTTCTTCGCCCATCATGGCTGAAAGTTGAGCGACTTCGATAGAGTGTTGTAAAACATTTTGGCCATAACTTGTGCGATACTTGAGGCGGCCAAGAATGGAAACTAGTTTTGGATCAATTGAAGAAACTGGGATGCCCAGGGAATAGAGAGCTTCCTCACCAGCCTTGCGGATTTCGGCGGACAATTGTTTTTTGGCTTCGGCAATGGCTTCTTCAATGCGAGCTGGTTGAATGCGACCGTCTTTGATTAACATGTCGAGCGCCATTTTGGCCACTTGGCGGCGGATAGGTGAAAAGCCGCTGACCGTGATCATGTTAGGGGTTTCATCAACAATAATTTCAGTGCCCGTTAAAAGTTCAATGGTTTTAATATTGCGACCTTCTTTGCCAATGATGCGGCCTTTCATTTCGTCGGATGGTAATTCGATAGCCGTGGTGGTGGTTTCTACGGCTTGCGGAGCGGCAAAACGAGTGATGGCTAAAGAAACCAGTTTGCGAGATTCGCGTTCCAGTTCATCTTCAGTTACTTGTTCCATTTTATGCAAGCGGCTGATGAGAGCATCCTGATTGGTTTCCTCGAGCATTTTAAACAAACGTTCCTGAGCCTGATCTTTGGTTAGGCCAGCCACTTCTTCAAGTTTAAGAGCTTCCTGTTCGCGAATTTCTAAAACTTTCTTTTTGGTTTCTTCGATTTGTTTGGTTTTTTCTTCGAGCTTGTTTTTTTTGTCTTCCAAATCCAAAAGTTTTTGGTCAAACAAAGTTTCGCGTTTTTCTAAACGTCTTTGGGTTTCTTGGACTTCTTGACGACGAGTGTTTTCCTCATGCTTGGCTTCGTCGATGATTTTGATGGATTTTTCTTTGGCTTCAAGCAAGATTTCTTGCTGTTTGGTTTTAGCTTCGGCTAAAAGTTTTTCGGCTTTGACCTCAGCGCTTTGTACGGTTTTGTGAGCTAAAAAACGGCGGAGAAAATAGCCGATTACTCCACCGATAGCCACACCGAGTAAAGCCACGAAGATCATGATGGTATCAATTGTTAACATAAAAACTCCCTGGGTATCCAAGAAGTTCCCTAAAAAAACGCGATTAAATTTTCCAATCTTTTTAGAATAATAAAATAGATGTCACTTATAGCAACTCCTCCATAGTCTCCCTCTTCGCAAGAGGGAGAATGCGTTGACTGAACACCATAATTGATTTTAATCTAGAAGATTGGAAAGCATGGTTAAAGCGTTTTCCGGCAACTTCTGACAGGATACTGATTTAAGACGTTATTCCCTAAAGTTATCTTGAGATTTTTGGTTCTGTCTTGGTTGTTCCCTCCCGAAGCGGGTATTGTAAGTTAACCTGAGGGAATAACGTCTTTTAATTTTTGTGTTCTTATTGTGCCACAAAAAACTGCCTTTGGCAAGGCAGGATTTTGTTGGGGTTTTGTAACTCCCCCTCTCTTTAATCTCTCCCCCGGGGAGAGAAAATTAATGTAGTCCCCTCTCCCTGGGGGAGAGGTTAGGTGAGGGGTTTAAGCGTCGGCAGCGTGGCCGCGTTTTCAATCTGATACGACCCAATGGCCGTGCGACGGAGTTCGGAAACATATCCGCCAGTGCCAAGGGCGCGACCAAGGTCACGAGCCAGAGCGCGGATGTACGTTCCCGACGAACATCGGATGCGGACATGAATCGTAGGGGCGAATGGCCAGTCGCCCCTAGGGTCGGATGGGGTCATATCCATATCCAATAATTCATATTCATAAATTGTTACCACCCGCGCCTTCGCTTCGAGTGGTTTTCCGGCTCGGGCGGCTTCGTACATTTTTTTACCACCAATTTTTATGGCCGAGTAAGCCGGCGGGATTTGTTCGATCTGGCCGAGGAATTTTTTTATAGCTGTTTGAATGCTTTCTTCATAAATGGCCCGATCGGGTTCATTTTGAAGAAATTTAAAATTTGGCGACATTGGCGCTGGTGTAATTTTTCCAGTCAGATCATCCGTGTCACTCGAAGCACCGAGAACAAAAGTTGCTTCGTAGATTTTATCAAGACCAACAAAATTACTCAGTTCTTTGGTGGAATCGCGACCAACCGCAACAATCAAAAGTCCGCTGGCAAATGGGTCAAGCGTGCCAGCGTGACCAACTCGTCGCTCGCCAGTCAGGCGGCGGACTTGGTCGACAATATCGTGCGAAGTTGGACCAACGGGTTTGTCGATGAGGTAGAAGGGCATAAGAATGAATACGAATTGTCACGAATATACAAATATACGAATTTTATTTTCTTATCTTAGCAAAAGATTCCTCCCTTTACTAACTTGGCTAAAAGTTCTATCATTTAACCACTATTTAAATGTCTAATTAGTAGGAATGTCTAATGTCTAATGAAGGATTGTTTTTTTCTTCAAGAAATCTAACATCCTTGTTAATTAGACATTGGTACATTAGACATTAGACATTTTAAAGATATGAATATTTCTGAGTTAGCTAGACGCTTAAACGTTTTGCCCGAAGATCTGCGGAGTAAATTGCCGGAGTTAGGTTTTAGTATTGGCGCGCACGCTATCAAGGTTGACGATCGAGTGGCTGGGCAAATTCAAATGGCTTGGTCAGAAATGAAACGCCGTCTGCGACTTCAGGAAAAAATGGAAAATCAGAAGGCCGAGCAAGAGCGTCGTGAAGCTCGGGCAAATGAGGAAAAAAAACCAATCGTTCTTCCAGCTATTATTACAGTCCGTGATTTTGCTTCAATTTTGCAGTTACCAGTTGCCCGAGTGATGCAAGAATTAATGCAAAGTGGAATTTTTGCTTCGCTTAATGAGCGATTGGATTTTGATACGGCTTCAATCATTGCCGAGGATCTTGGTTACAAAGCTTCACTTGAAGAAAAAAAAGACGAGATTGTAATTAATGTTGAGGCCGAAAAACGTTTGACCGATGTTATTAGTCAAGAAAAAGAAATTAATTTAAAAGTTCGGCCACCAGTGATTGTAGTTATGGGTCACGTTGACCATGGTAAAACAAAAATTCTCGACGCGATTCGTAAAACTAGTGTTATGGAATCCGAAGCCGGTGGTATTACTCAGCATATCGGAGCTTATCAAGTGGTGCGCAAAGATCATCTTTTAACTTTTATTGATACCCCAGGCCACGAAGCTTTTACAGTCATGCGATCGCGTGGGGCCAAAGTGGCCGATATTGCTGTTCTGGTCGTGGCGGCCGATGACGGAGTTCAGCCACAAACCAAAGAAGCGGTAAATATTATTCAATCCAGTCATTTACCTTTTGTCGTGGCTTTAAATAAAATTGATAAAGCCGATGCTAACCCTGAGCGGGTTAAGGGTCAGCTGGCTGAATTGAATTTGATTCCTGAAGACTGGGGTGGTAAAACCGTGATTGCGCCGGTTTCAGCTAAAGTCGGTACGGGCATTGATAGTCTGCTTGATGTTTTGATTTTAACCGCTGAAATGAACGAAAAAATTATTCGAGCTAATCCAGATCGAGCGGCCATTGGAACAGTCATTGAATCTCATATCGATCAGGGCGAAGGTCCGGTAGCTACGGTTTTGGTTCAAGCCGGCACACTTCATGTTGGTGACGATCTTGGTGTTGTTGATACTCTTTATGGTCGAGTGCGGGCCATGCGTGATTGGAAAGGCGATTTAGTTAAAGAAGCGCCACCTTCCATGCCAGTAAAAATTATTGGTTTGCGGTACACACCGGCGATTGGTGATGTGATTGAAGTCCCAGCCGATGTGGCCGCATTTAAAAAATTAAAAGTTAAACCACTTAGAGCCGTTGAAGAGGTCGCTTCCATTAAACACGCTATGCCAATTGAAGGCGAAGAAGGTAATAAAAAAACTTTAAAAATTGTTTTGCGTTCCGATGTTTTAGGTTCGCTGGAAGCGATTTTAGGTATGCTTGATACGGTCCAGCACCCCGAGGTCGGTATCGAAGTTGTGAGTAAAGGCCTTGGTCACATTACCGAATCAGATATTTTAAGTGCTGAAACCGCCGGAGCAGTAATTCTAGGTTTCAACGCTCGTCCAACCACTACGGCTGAAGAATTGGCTCGTGATAAAAATGTGCCAATCCGTGAATACAGTGTGATTTATAAATTGTTTGAAGATGTTCTGGCTGATCTACAAAAACTTTTGCCATCTGAAACAATTATTACTGAAATCGGTAAGGCCGAAGTTTTGGCAAATTTTAAAAAAACTGATGATGGTTGGATTGTTGGTTTGCGGGTTAAAGAAGGAAAAATTAAAGCCAAAGCCAAGTTGCGCATTTGGCGCGGCGAACAAGTGGTTGGCGAAGGCGAAATTTTGTCAGTGCAAATTGGTCGAGCCGAAGCCAAGGACGCCAAAGCCGGTCAGGAATGCGGAACTAAATATAAGAGTCGAATCAAAGCTGAAATCGGTGATATTTTTGAACTTTATGTTGAAGAAGTTAAGGGACGGCTATTGGAAATTAAAGGTATAAGAGCAAGATAACTAAAAGGGTATACTAATCCACAAATTTTGCTACCAATCTACTAATTAACGAACCACTACGAATTATTTAAAAAAATTAGTAGCCAATTCGTAGATTCGTAGTTTAGTAGCCAGATTAGTAGATTAGTATACACATTGAGACCAATTTATTATGTCCGAAATAAATTTGACGGTTCAAAATTTTGACCAAACGATTTTACAATCAAACAAACCGGTTTTTGTTGACTTCTGGGCGCCGTGGTGTGGGCCATGCCGCATGATGGGGCCAATTGTTGAGGCTTTGGGTGAAGAAATGACCGAGGTAATTATTGCTAAAGTAAATGTTGACGAAGAAACCGAAGTGGCTCAACGTTTTAATGTTTTATCGATTCCCACCTTTATGGTTTTTAAAGGCGGCCAACCGGTTGATCAGTTTTCCGGAGCTTTGACCAAAGAGGCTTTAAGAGAACGAATTGAGAAAGCTTTATAGGGGAAGCGAATTACGAATTTTTTACGAATATACGAATTTGGTATGGAAAAAGTGATCATTATCGGTGCTGGTCCAGCCGGCTACACCGCGGCTATTTATGCGGCGCGAGCTGAGCTTCAACCAATTTTATTTTCCGGTCCCCAACCAGGTGGACAACTTATGTGGACGACGGTAGTTGAAAATTTCCCTGGTTTTCCTGAGGGGGTTTATGGTTCAGAATTAATGGAAGAGCGGATGAAAAAACAAGCGGAAAAATTTGGGACTAAAATTATTGCTGAAAATATTACCGCCGTCGACTTGTCTTCTCAACCATTTAAATTAACAACTTCGAGCGGTCAGGAAATTCAAACTCAAACTCTGATTATTGCCACCGGTGCTTCGGCCATTTGGATGAATGTACCCGGCGAAGAACAATATAAAGGTAAGGGGGTTTCGGTTTGTGCCACTTGTGATGGTTTCTTTTTCCGAGGCAAGGAAGTGGCGGTGGTTGGTGGTGGTGATGCGGCCATGGAAGAAGCTTTGGATTTGGCCAAGTTTGCCAGCAAGGTCACGGTTCTTGTTCGCAGCGATAAATTAAAAGCCTCGAAAGTTATGCAAGAACGAGCCGAAGCTGAAACGAAAATAAATTTTGTCTGGAATGTTTCGGCTAAGGGAGTTTTAGGTGATGGTAACAAAGTTACCGGAATTAAACTTTTAAATTCGCAAACCAACGAAGAAGTCGAAATGAAATTTGACGGCATTTTTCCAGCCATTGGTCATAAACCCAATACAGATCTTTTTAAGGAGCAAATCGAACTCGATGATCGTGGTTATTTAATCCGCAAAAATTGTACCAGCGAAACTAGTGTCCCCGGCATCTTTGCCGCCGGCGATGTGGCTGATTCGCGTTATCGCCAAGCTATAACCTCAGCTGGTTCTGGTTGTATGGCCGCGATGGATGCGGAACGCTGGTTGAAAGAGTAATTTTAAAAAATTAAGTAAAAAAATAACGGCCGAACCGTTATTTTTTTATACACAAATTCGATTTGCTTTAGCTTTCAGAAAGTAATAACCTTATGAATACTTATGAAAACCGTGGAGAAAAATTTTGCGTTTATTGATAGTCAAAATTTGATTCTGGGAATCAAGAGTTTGGGTTGGAAGTTGAATTTTAGAAAATTTCGTCGGTATTTAAAAGAAAAGTATTCTGTTGATAATGCTTACATGTTTATCGGTTATATACCCGATAATACAAGGCTTTACACTTCGCTTCAGGAAAGTGGTTTTATTTTGAATTTTAAGCCAGTTCTGGATTACAAAAATTTAGAAATAGTAAAAGGAAACATAGATGCCGATTTGGTTCTTTTAGCGATGTTGGAGTACAAGAATTATGACAAAGCGGTTATTGTCTCGAGTGACGGAGATTTTTATTCTTTAGTTGAACATTTATATAAAGAAAATAAACTTAAGGCGGTTTTGAGCCCACATATTAAGACTTGTTCTCAACTTTTAAAAAGATCTGGTAAAGATAAAATTCGATTTATGGATAATCTTAGAAATAAATTGGAATATATTAAAAATGAAAAAGCACCGCTATAGGACAAAACCATATAGAAGTGCCTTTCCTTGTGGATTCTACCTTTAGAGTAATACAAAATAATTAATTTGTCAAGATATGCAAAACCCTTTTGAAAACGCTTTGGCCCAGCTTGATCGGGCGGCTAGTTTACAAACTTTTAATGCTGATTTTTTGCAGCGCTTGCGTCAGCCAAATCGTGAGATTCAAATTTCCATTCCGGTTAAAATGGATAATGGTGAATTGCGAATTTTTACTGGCTATCGTGTTCAGCACAACAACGCTCGCGGTCCGTACAAAGGCGGCATTCGTTATCATCCCGAAACCAACATCGATGAAGTTCGAGCTTTGGCTTTTTGGATGGCTATGAAATGCGCAGTAGTCGGCATTCCTATGGGTGGTGGCAAGGGTGGAATTACTGTTGATCCCAAAACTCTTTCGGTTGGTGAGCTTGAGCGTTTAACTCGCGGTTGGGCTAAGGCCATGGCCGATGTAATTGGTCCAGAAAAAGATGTCCCAGCGCCCGATGTTAATACCAGCCCACGAGAAATGGATTGGATTGTCGATGAATTTAAAAAAACCACTAATCATCCTCATCCACTCGCAGTTATTACTGGAAAAACTATTGAGGCCGGCGGCAGTCTTGGTCGCGGCACAGCCACGGGTGACGGCGGATACTTTGTTTTTGAAGGTTTGCGCGAGCGTTTAAATATTAGTAAGGATTCTTGTCGAGTGGTGGTTCAGGGTTTTGGTAATGCCGGTCATCAAATGGCGGAATTATTTTTTCAGAATGGTTATAAAGTTGTCGGTCTTTCGGATTCGCGAGGCGGCATTTATAATCCGGCTGGTTTAGATGTCGGGGCAGTTGATGAACACAAAAAAAATAGTGGTACGGTTCAGAATTTTTCTGGCGCGCAAAATATTACCAATGCTGAATTGTTAGAACTCGATTGCGAAGTTTTGGTTCCAGCCGCTTTGGAAAACCAGATTACTGATATCAATGCTCCACGCATCAAAGCCAAAGCGGTTATTGAAGTTGCTAATGGTCCAACGATTCCTGAGGCTGATGTAATTTTAAATTCCCGAGGTATTCCAGTTGTGCCAGACATCTTGGCCAATGCCGGTGGTGTAACCGTCAGTTATTTTGAATGGGAGCAAAATATGAGAGAAGAAAAATGGACTGAAGATCAGGTTCGGGAAAAATTACAAAATACCATGCAAGCCGCTCTTGATGCCGTGTGGAATAAAAAAGTTGCTCTGAATTGCACGGTTCGCGAAGCAGCTTTTGTGGTGGCCATGGAAAGAATAGAAAAAGCCATGCTAGGTTAATTAAAACATTTAAAAAATAGAGCCAACACCAAGGGCTCTATTTTTTTTTGTAAATATTTGCTTATTTTTAGATTTTTCTTTAAGGTTTTATGGAAGTTTAAAAAGGAGCGGAGCCATGAAGAGAGAAACTTTGTGGCAGGGATTTTCTCTGCAGGGTCCCAGGCCAAGACAGGACGATAGGTTTTTGGTTCTCGAGTCCTCGGAGGGTTTGTTGATCGTTGTTTGCGACGGCCATGGAACAGACGGAGATTTGGCGGCTGCGTATGCCGTCGATGAGCTGGTGGGTTGGTTTTCCAGAAAGCCTACTGATCAAGGAATAACCAATCTTTTTGAAGACGTTGACCAAACCATTGAAGTAGATTTTGAAGGCGGAACTACAGCCACGGTCGTTTGGCTCAAACCCAACGGTGAAACAGTAATCGCCTATGTTGGAGACAGCGAAGTCTACGCTGTCGACACCAGAACAAAAGAAGTCGTCTCTCTCCTGCCGCGTCTTCATTCAGTATCTGATCTAGAAGAAGAAAGACGTTTACGTTCAGCTGGAGCAAAACTGGGTCGAGGACGAATTCTTCTTGGTAATGATCGTGGTATAAATGTCGCACGTTCTCTTGGTGACAGGGATTATTGCCGGTTTGTTATTCCCGAGCCGACGATTGTACGCCTGACACCAGAGAGAAACGCACCTTTTTCCCACCTACTTGTCTGTTCAGATGGCGTGTCCAGGGCGGTCAGGAGTTTGGGAAGAGATGACAATTGGAATTTGTTCATTCGAGGCGGTATTGACCGAGGAAGCGAGAAGGCCAAACTTTACCTTGAGGTAGTTGCAACCGATAACGCCACTGGTGTTTTGGTTGACTTGGAAATCTGGCGTCAACGATGTTCTTAAGAAAAGGAGGGGCTACGTTGCGGTTCTGGTAACAGAACCGCGTTGTTTTTAAAAATCAAAAACTGCCGATTTATCAAAAGATTGGTTGTTTTTTGATTATGCCTTTTCTATAACCTGACTATTTGCTATGATTCTTTGGTAAAATCTCGAATTTAAAAGTTTCAAAATTGATAGGTATTTAAGAGATTTTTTATAACAATTTTGGAAATTGGAATTTGCCCGCCTTCGTTAAAACTACGGCGGGTCCTCCCGTAGCTTTAGCGAAGGAGGAGAAATTGGAATTTGGAAATTTCGAAAATATATGCCATACGATCATCAAGCCATTGAAAAAAAATGGCAAAAAAAATGGGCTGATTCAGGTGTTTTTCAAACCCAGGAATCACCAGAAAAGAAAAAGTTTTATGCTCTCGACATGTTTCCGTATCCCTCGGGAGCCGGGCTGCATGTTGGTCACCCTAAAGGTTATATTGCCACCGATGTCGTTGCTCGATCAAAAATGATGCAGGGTTACAATGTTCTTCATCCCATGGGTTGGGATGCTTTTGGTTTGCCAGCAGAAAATTATGCCATTAAAAATAAAGTTCATCCGGCCGTGGCTACGGAACAAAATATTGAAACTTTTAAAAAGCAGTTGAGCGTTCTCGGTTTTACTTATGATTGGGAGAGGGAAGTTAATACGACAGATCCAAAATATTATAAATGGACGCAATGGGCTTTTTTGCAAATGTTTAAAAAAGGTTTGGCTTACGAATCGTTCGAGCCAATCAATTGGTGTCCGAGTTGCCAAACTGGTTTGGCCAATGAAGATTTGGATGGCGATAAATGCGAACGCTGTGGCAGTTTGGTTGAACAAAAACCCATGCGTCAGTGGGTTTTGAAAATTACTAATTATGCCGATCGGCTTTTGGGTGACCTGTCTTTGCTGTCCGAGTGGCCAGAGTCAATTAAACAAATGCAGCGCGAATGGATTGGACGTTCGGAAGGGGCAGAGGTTAGTTTTCACCTCACTCTGTCACACCTCTCCCCCGGCCCCTCCCCGGAAGGGAGGGGAGATACGCTCGGTCGCGTTACGACAGATAGCGCGACTTGGAACCTGCTTCGTGACAAATCTTTAGAGATGAAGAAAAATCCCACTAAGGCCGAAGCTGCTATGTGGGAAATAGTGCGTCGAGATGCTGTCGGGTCTCATTTTCGAAGACAACAAATCATTGGAAATTTTATTGTTGATTTTGTTTGTTTGAAAAAGAGGTTGGTTATTGAGGTTGATGGCGATGTTCATGATAATCAAAAAGATGAAGATGAAAAGCGAACCAAATTTTTAAACGAAAAAGGTTTTGAAGTTATAAGATTTAGAAATGAAGAGGTGCTTTTAGACGCCGGGCGCGTTGCTAGCGAGATTGCTAAAAAAATTAAAGAGACTCCAGATATTAAAACCCTCCCTTCCGGGGAGGGCCTGGGAGAGGTGATAAAAGTGTTTACTACTCGTCCCGATACTCTCTTTGGCGCCACTTATTTAGTACTGGCTCCCGAGCATCCTTTGGTTTCGCAAATTGCTACCGAAGAACAACGAGCCGAAGTCGAAACTTATGTGACAGCGGCTAAAGACAAAACCGACATTGAACGCGGCGATGATACCAAAGAAAAAACCGGCGTTTTTACCGGCGCGTACGCTATCAATCCAGTCAATAGTGAAGAGATCCCGATTTGGGTCGCTGATTATGTTTTGTCTGGTTATGGCACCGGCGCCATTATGGCCGTGCCAGCGCACGACGAGCGCGATTTTGCCTTTGCCAAAAAATTTAATTTGCCGATTCGGCAAGTAGTTGAACCAAAATTTATTAATACTAATAGTGGTAGCGACAATGCCATTAAGCCAGATTTGTCATTTGTTGATCGCGGCGCCGTGGTGGCCGTTGTTAGAAATCCCAAAGACGATACTTATCTTTGTATAAGTTGGAAAAATTTTTTAATGCACGGTTTGGTCACCGGTGGTATTGAAGACGGTGAAGATCCAGTAAAAACTGCTCAACGCGAGTTGGTCGAAGAAACCGGTTACAAAAATTTTCGTTATCTTCGCACTTCGCCGATAGCCATTAATACCTATTTTTATCATCGAGTGAAACAACAAAACCGTCATGCTCATTTTCAATTTGTTTTTTTTGAATTAGAAAACGAAGAGCGGGTGCCCATGGAAAAAGCCGATGAAGCGCAGCACGAAGTTGTTTGGAAAAAGAAAAGCGAGCTTAAAGATTTTTTTACGGTTTATGAAGGTGAATTTATTTTAAATATTCTTGAGAATGATGATTATTGTTTTGCTGATGAAGGTTTGGTGGTGAATTCGGATTTTCTTGATGGTTTGCCGACTTGGAAAGCCAAAGATGACATAATTTCTTGGCTGGCAGAAAAAGGTTTGGGTCAAAAGAAAATTCAATACAAACTCCGTGACTGGGTTTTTTCCCGTCAGCGCTACTGGGGCGAACCAATCCCGCTGGTTCATTGTGAATCTTGCAAAAATAAAATTGAAAAAGAAACGATTAAATTAAGTTTTTACGATCAAAACACTTGGACAAAATTAATTTCTGGCCACAAAACCATTGAAACGCGCGCTCTGAATCCAGAAGAACCAGAACGATATTTTGGTAATATCGGAGTTAATAAATATTTGTGTGCAGTAAATAAAGTAACGGGCGAAGAAAAACATTTTCGAGTGACAAATGTTTGGCAATTTAAAACTTTGGAAGAACTTTTAGAGATGCAAGAAATTTTGCCAAAAATTTGGCCTGGTTGTTCGGATTTTAGTTTAGAAAATCGTCGACAGGCGTTTGCCCAACACACGCCTGGCTATTTAGAACGAATTGAAAAAAACGGTTTGATCGCTTGGCAAGTTGAAATGGTTACTCCAGGCATTGTTCCGCTTCCCGAAGCCGAACTCCCGCTCGAACTGCCTCAAGTTGAACATTACGAACCATCAGGCACCGGCGAATCGCCACTGGCGACGATTGCTGATTGGGTTAATACCAAATGTCCAGTTTGTTGCGGTTCAGCCAAACGCGAAACTAACACTATGCCGCAGTGGGCCGGGAGTTGCTGGTATTATTTGCGTTATTGCGATCCGAAAAATAATGTTGATTTTTTCAAAAATGATGGTTTTAAATTTCGTCCAGCGATTGAGGCGACAGAAATGGATAAAAAATATTTTGACGAATTTAAAAAGATTTACTCGGAATTTAAAAACCAAAAAATTTCGGTTTGGGCGGCTAATCGGTTTCTGTTAAATGGTTTAAATGGAAATCTTTGGTTGCCATTCCGAACAATTTGTTTAATGACTTGGGAAAATGATCGAGCGAAAGTTGAAAATTATCTTGTCGAACTTGGATATAAATTGATCGAGACACACAGTACTAATTATCTTTTTGAAAAAGATGGTTTACGGGTGGAAATTGTAGCCATGTTTAATCAAGACGGCAGAATTTTCAGTCAGAGTTATCAAAACGGTCGTCAAGAAATGTCCGCCAGTGATTTGCCAGAGAACGAACTTGGTCATTTATGGAATTTTAGTTATCGCATTGTTTCACCAGAATATAATTTGCGACATTATAAATATATTAATGAGCACGAGAGAATTGATCGCGGCGGGTTAGGTGACGAAGACAAAATAGCTTTTTTGCAAAGCTGGGTTGACGGCGTTAATGAAAAAATTCGTTTTTGGCAACCAGTTGATTTGTACGTTGGTGGAGCAGAGCACGCCACGCGGCATCTCATTTATGCTCGTTTCTGGCACAAGTTCCTTTATGGTCTCGGAGTAGTCAGCGGGGAAGAACCATTTATGCGTTTGCAAAACGTTGGTTTGATTCTGGCCGAAGACGGTCGGAAAATGAGCAAGCGTTGGGGCAATGTTATTAATCCCGATGATGTGGTTAGAGAATACGGCGCTGATGCTTTGCGAGTTTACGAAATGTTCATGGGGCCATTTAATCAGCCGGCGGCTTGGAGTACCAATGGTTTGGTTGGAGCCCGAAGATTTTTAGAAAAAGTTAATGGTTTAGTTTCTTTAATCACGGAAAAAGAAAGCGAAAAAGTTACTCGGGCTCTTCATCAAACTATTAAAAAAGTTAGCGATGATATCGACGGGTTTCGTTTTAATACGGCCGTCGCTCAAATGATGACGTTTGTTAATGTGATTTCTGAAGAGAAAACCATAACTCGCGAAAGTCTGTTAAAATTTTTGTCTGTCCTTTGTCCTTTTGCCCCGCATCTCACCAACGAGATCGCGGCTGATCTTGGGGGAGTGGAAATTTTAGAAAGCGACAGTTGGCCAACTTATGACCCAGAAATGTTGAAAGTCGACGAGATCACGATGGCGGTTCAGGTCAACGGAAAATTGCGGGGCACGGTGGTGGTTCCAACCGAAGCCACTGAAGAGGAAATAAAAAACCTGGCCAACAATGAAGAAAATGTTAAAAAACATTTGGCCGGCAAAGAAATTGTTAAAGTAATTTTTGTGAAAGGGAAATTAGTGAATATTGTGATAAAATAAAGTCATTATTACTTTCTTATTTTTATGTTAAAAAAAATCATTGGTTTATTTGCGTTATTGTCTTTTATCCTGCCGGTTCAAGTTTTGGCCACCACAGAAAATGTTTCGGATAATGTTAAAAATATTATTTACATCGAATGTGGTGATTATACTGGTTCGGGTGTGGTGATTTTTGACAATGTGGTTTTGACCAACGCCCATGTGGTCGAAAATGAAAACGGCGAAGTTGAGGAAACTTGTTACGGTGGGTTTGTCGAGAATGCTTATGAAATTCCAGAAGTAAGTTTTTATTTAACCCCGACCATTGTTCAACACGACGATTATTTTGATTACGCTTTTACCGAAGCTACCAATTACGATGGCAGTGTTTACGTTTTTCCTGCCAGTGCCATTTGGGGCAACGCTGATTCTATGATTTTGGGTGAAGAAATTATGGTTTTGGGTTACCCGGACTCTGATTTAGCTGGCTCAACTATTACCTCAACCCAAGGCACAATTTCTGGCTTCTCTGGAACTAATTGGATTAAATCCGATGTTACAACCGAACATGGCAATTCTGGCGGTGGAGTTTTTGATGCTTTAGGAAATTATATTGGAATTCCAACCAGCGCGGCCATTGGTGAGATTAGTTCGTACAGCTGGATTCAAAATATCAATGCGGTTTTCGAAGATGCTTACGGCTCCCAGGATTTTGTTCGTGACTTAGATACTCTTTATGAAAGAGGCAACCAAGTTTGTTTTTCCGGTACTTGTTATTATTTTGCTTTAGATGAAGTTGCTTATCCTGAAATTTACAATTTATCAGATTCTGGCGGTAATACTCCAAGCGTTGTTGAACCGAGCACAAATAATTCCCCAAATCTTCCTGATGCCGGAATTTATCAATCAGAAAAATACGATTCTGTCTTGGTCGATCGTTTAATTGGTCGAATCCTTCTTCAGGTTCAAGAAAATGGTGAGGCCTGGTATGTCAATCCTAGCGATAGTCTGCGTTATTACATGGCCGATGGTGCCGCGGCTTACACTTTGATGCGTTATTTTAGTTTGGGTATTACTGATGCCAATTTATCTTTGATTCCGGCCGCGGCCACCACCACAGAAATTTCTAATACCGCGAGTATTTGTTCAACCAACACTTTAGCCAATCAGTTAAAGGGAAAAATTTTGTTACAAGTCGAACAGCACGGAGAAGCCTGGTATGTTGATCCAGACACTTGCTACCGAATTTACATGAAGGATGGCGCCGTGGCTTATGAGATCATGCGATTTTTAAGCTTAGGCATTACCAATAGTGATTTGGAAAAAATGCCGTCTGGTGCACTTTAAAATTTTGACGTAGTTGCAAAAATCTCAACTTGATTTTTTACGTTTTTTGTGCTAAAATTAAATCATGAAACGAGTAAAAAAACCGGTCAAAATTCCTTTTCGTCAAGCGTTATTTTGGGATGTTGACCCAAAAACTATTGATCCTAAAAAACACGCTCAATATGTTATTGAGCGAATTTTGGATTTTGGTAATGATAATGAAGTCAGGTGGATTTGGCAGACTTATCCAGCAAAAACTATTAGCGAAACCATGCAACGTTCGAGGATTTTACACAAGAAATCAAAAAATCTATGGTCAATGTTGATAAAGACCGTGTAAAAATAGATTTGGCATTAGAAATTTTACCGCCATCAACCAAGCGGGCTTTTGAGTTTTGTACGAAAGAGCCGTTTTTTTCTAAAGATTGGTATTTGGCCGGTGGCACAGCCATGGCTTTGCAGGTCGGCCACCGCCAGTCAGTTGATTTAGATTTTTTTACTCCCCGCGGAGAGTTTGACGAGGCATTTGTTGAACGAGAAATGTTTAATACTGGAAAATGGGAAACGACTTTTCGTGAAAAAGGAACTTTGTATGGAAAATATCGAGGGGCAAAAATGAGTTTTATCGCTTATCCTTTTTTTCATCCTTCTAGAAAAAAAATAAAAGTCGGCAACGTTAACATTTTAATAGTTGATGATATCGCGGTCATGAAAATTATTGCCATTAGCCAACGAGGGCGAAAAAGAGATTTTTTTGATTTGTTTTGGTATTGTCAAAACCGTGAACCATTAATTAATGTTTTGCAACGCGTGGCTAAACAGTATCCCGAACAGAAACATAATTTTAACCATATAGTAAAAAGCCTGACGTATTTTGAAGATGCTGAAAATGATTTAATGCCAGTAATTCTTTTTCGTATTAATTGGCACGATGTAAAAAAGTTTTTTCTTAAAGAAGCCAAAACCATTGCTCAAGAATTATTTTTGTCGCGGCCATTAAAACTTCAGCCAAGGAAGAAATTAAAATGAAGTAACCCCCATTAGTTTCGGTTCAGATAATTTATTAAAAAAATCCCAGTAATTGCTGGGGTTTTTGTTATTTTTGGGTAAAATTTGGTGAAAATTCATGTGCGGATGGTTGACAAAACGGCTTTTTCGTTTTATTCTTTTTTAGTTAAATAGGGACGATGACTGACCGTACTGGTTAGTTTTTAAACCAAGGGACAGAACAATGTGACTTTGAGCGAAGACGTGATTTTCGTCAATTCCGACGAATAAACGTCCTTCTGCCAAAGCACATATTTCTTCTTAGCTGCCTCTGGAACAGAGGGGCTTTGAGGGAGTTCAACATGTTCAACGTGACCGAAATCGAAAGAGTGCAACTGGCCATCCTCGTGGCCATTGACAGTTTGAACATCCGGGGTGCCCCGGATGATGTAAAAGCAAGAGCTGACCAGCTTCTCCTTGCGAATTTGAAATGGCTATGCGATAGAATCATCGAAGATCGCGCCGTTAATCCCGGATCGTGGAAGCTCTACAGCCGTCATGCTGGTCTTGGCATGTTCCTCGGTTTGACCAATGAGACAAAGAGTGATCGGTTGAAGATTGCGTTTTCGGGGTGTTATTGGCACAACCGTGAAGACTTCGTTGCGATGCTCGACAAAGCACCAAACGATATCGCGGATTTCTTCCTTCGTGCGATCGATACGAGGGAGGATATGTCGGCCGAATACCCCAAACGCCGTCGCACCACCTATAGCCACCGCAAAACAAAATGAGGCTTTTTTGTTATAATGTTTAGGTGACCAAGATAGAAATAACAACTGAAGAAAAAATTTTGTTGAAAGACTATTTACGAACCACACCTTTGGTTCTGATTCGTTTTAAATGCCA
>JAZDEQ010000070.1:0-11120 GCA_043808565.1 Candidatus Uhrbacteria bacterium
ACTGACCCAACGGCTGATCGGGTGGTGACCTTTAAAAATGAAGGTGGCACGGTGGCGTATGTAGCGGATATTCCTAGTGTTAGTGGATTTTTAGTAGCGGCTAATAATCTCTCTGATCTGACTAATGCGGCCACGGCCAGAACTAATCTTGGACTTGGAGATATAGCCGCATTGGATGATGTTGCCTTAGCCACTGATACTACTGGCAATTATGTCGCCACTTTAGCCGATGCCGGTGGTTCTGATTTTACTATTACTAACTCTGGCACCGAGAACGCTGCGGTAACCATTGATCTGGCTAATAACGCCGTTGATTTTGATGAAATGGCCAACGCCATGAGCCTTGATGCCGCAACCTCGATTACTGGTACGGCCGGTGAAGTCTTAACCCTCACCAGAACCACAGCCGCCGCGACCACAGAAAACGGCATGAGCATTAACTTAACAACCGGAGCCGGTGGCGGAAACAATGTCTACAGCGCCTTAAACATTAGTGTAACCAGCGCAGACCATTCAGCGGTCACTGACAAGATTTATGGTCTTAATATTGCCAACTTAACTGACGCTGACGCTGACGGCGATGAAGTTGCTCTTTTCATTGGTGCTTCTTGGGACAATGCTATTAGCACGGGCGGTGGTGAATTCCTTGTTAATGGCAATACTGGTTCTATCACTATTAACGACGGTAGTAATGCCGGCCAGGTCTCAATCGAAGGAACTATTCTTGATATTAATTCTATGGACTTTGTTGGGGCCGGTGTAATCACTACCACCGGTGGTTTAACTCTCGGTGATGCTGGTAATACCACGGCTATTACTTCTTCTGATTGGGCCGTTGATGCAACCGGTGCTATCACGGGCGTAGCCTTTAACGCCAATGATGCCGGCAACTCACTGACCAATGTTGATAATGCTGACTTAACCGATGACACAATCGACTTTGATAAGATGTCTGATACCTTGGCTCTTGACGCCGCGACTTTGATTTCTCTTGGTACCAATACTTTCACCATCAATCTAAATAACACGGGTGATTTTCAAATCCAAGACGGCGGAGATAATATTCTTCATTTCAATGATGCGGATGGGATCATGACTTTTTCTGATGATGTTGATATGGCTCTGACTGGAACAGAAAATCTTTATATAACCAACACCACCGGCGATGCTGCGGTAAATCTTTTGGATTTGACTCTAACCAACACAGATTCTACAGCCGCTACACAATACGGACTAAAAATCACCAATGCTAATAACGCCGCTGTTTCAACAACTGAATCTTTAATTTATTTAAGCAACGTCGATGGAGACACTGTTGAAAACGGCATTGTTTTGTCTGGTGGAGCTGGGATTAATACTGGAATTTCCATGACTGGCACAAATAACGGCCTCTCTATAGATACTGACGGCAGCGCCTCGGCTGCCTACACCGGAAAAATGATAGATTTGGACTTTGATCAAATATATACTGCTGATGCTGACGCTGATAACACGGGTAACGGTATAATTATAGATCGAAATATTGTAATGAATAATGCCGGAAATACCCTAACGGTTTCCGGAGATGTTTTTTCCATTACTAACTTTGAAACACTAACCGACGGAACTATTACCGACACCTCAAGCCTTATTTATTTAAACCAAACTTTTAGTTCAGCTGCTGGAGCAGTTGTGGACATAATTAATAACGGCTCTGGTGCTGGTATTAGTATTTTGCAAACCGGCAATGCATCAGCTATTAGTATTGATGCCAATAACGGCTCGGCGTCATATGCCCCCCTCGATATTTCAACAAAAAACCCTGGAGGAAACATTCAAAAAATTTATTATGGTAGCGCCACCTCCCAAACTTCTGCTCTTACTGGAATTGACCTTGATCTAACAAGTTTAACCAATAATAATACAAATAATATTTACGGTCTTCATATTAATGATTTTACTCTAGGTGCTGGAACCACAGGAAATCAGTATGGCGCATATATTGAAGGAACAAATTGGGATTACGGCTTGTATGTTCAAGACGAAACTTATCTCGGTGCGGCCACTGATATTGAAACTAGCCTAACGATTGACGCTCCGGCCTACGTTGCTTCTGGTTATACCCAAAGACTCTGTTCCAGCTCGGGCGGAGGTAATGGCATAGCCTTAGATGAAGTAATGATTGTTGATTGTCTAGACGCCGGCCAAGCCGACTATGCTGAAATGTATCCTGTTGCTTCTGATATAACTTACGGTGATATTGTCGTTCCTGGGTCAACCCGAATCACCGCAGAAAATGGTGATGTTATTTCTCAAATGGTTAAATCGACTTCGGCTTACCAAAATATTTTTGGTAGCGTGGTCGTCGATAACTACGAAGACGGAACATCATCTGGTTATAATATCGCCGAGTCAGACAACCCAATGCCAGTATCTTTGGTTGGTCGCGTTCCGGTTCACGTAACCAATGAAGGCGGTGCGATTTCTGTCGGTGATCCAATCACCACTAGTTCAACGGCTGGCTATGGCATGAAAGCGACCGAGCCTGGCATGATCATTGGTTATGCTTTAAATAATTTTTCTGAAGCCAGTGGCGAGGTCGTGGTTTTTGTCCATTCTGGTTGGTATGCCGGTAATGTCATTGGCACCGATGGGTCGGCGACTATTGTTTCTGATGCTTTGGTTTTGAATTCGCTCGAAACCGCTTCGGCAGAAACTCCGAGTGTGGCTTCACAAATTTTTTCTCTCCGTGGTTCAGCTTGGAACGGTACTTCGGCCCAAGCCTTAGACATGAAAATCCAAACCAGTGTCACTGATACCGACAGTTATCGTCTTTCTATAAAAAATACTGTTGATACTGAAGTGGCCTATGTCACCAATGAAGGAACTTTAAGTTTGGCCGGCGACTTAATCGTAACTGGAAAAATTTATCCTTCTGATCGCGGAGCCACTCAAACTTCAAAATATATTTTCTACGACGGTTCGGCCGGGCCAGGCGGTGACATGATGCGGACTAACGCTGCCGGTTGGTCAACTGGCTCATACGACTTTGCTGAAATGTTCCCGGCCGAAGAAACACTTGAGGCTGGTGATGTGGTGGTCTTTTCTGGAATCAATGAAAATGTTGGCAAAACCAATACCACTTATCATCAAAAAATCGCTGGTGTTATTTCTACTCGCCCAGGCTTTTTAGCCGGCGATAATTTAGCCAATCACTTCCCTGTCGCTCTTGCCGGCCGAGTACCAACTAAAGTTAATCTTGAGGGTGGCACGATTGAAGTTGGCGATCCGCTAACCACCTCGTCGACCTCTGGCTATGCCATGAAGGCTACAGAAAATGGCGTGATTGTCGGTTATGCTCTGGAACCTTATTCGACCGTTTCTGCTGATCAAAAAATTACGGTCTTTATCAAAGCTGGTTATTATCAAGAAACTGGCGTCTCAACTGTTCCGGGAATTTCTAATGACGCTTCCCTGCTCTCGACTAATACAAATTCTATCAGCAACTTAACTTCGCTTAATCTTGAAAGCAGTCTTTATCTCGGCGGCAATGACATTTTAAATATTCGTCGTTTGGTTGGTCTTGGTGAAAAGTGGTCAATTGAAGAAGACGGTACGTTTAAAACTGAAGGTTTAATGAAAACCGTGATCAATTCTTATCAAAACGAAAAAGTAGAAACCACGGCCGTGACTTCAACTGGTGTTTTTGTCACCCTGGTTGGTACAGCAACTTTACAAAATGGCGAAGCTATTGTGGCCTTTGAAGATATTGATCCAGCTTTCAATGACATTATTTCCAACACTGCTCCGATCCGCGTAGTTGTCACCCCAAGCGGTCCGGTTTCCCTTTATATTCCTGAAAAAAATAGCAATGGTTTCTTAATCAAACAAATCAGTGGCTCTGATTCGGAAATTCCGGTTGATTGGATGGTAACGGCTTATCGGAAAGATTTTGAGCCGGTCGTGGCGGTGGAGATTGAGGCGGCTGGAGAGGCAGCGGATGCAACAGAGGCATCAGAGGCAACGATAGAGGAGGCAATCGAAACCCAACCAATTACTGAATCTGAAATAGCTGAAATTGCTGAACCGGCTTCGTCAGAGAGTCTGACGCAACCTAATGATCCAACCATAGAAAGTGATGGCGGCCTTGAGCCAGAGCCACTTTCTACGGATTCGGCATCAACTTCCGAAGTTTCAACGCAGACAGGAGGGTAATCTGAAATCATCTTCTGTCCGTGTTGAAATGATAAGTTCTTTCTACAACACGCGTCTTCTTAAAACTTTTCGCGTCTAGTTTTTGACCGCAGGCTTGCCGACAGTCAACGATAAAACGAAAAAAGGTTTAAGGAAATCAGAACGTTTGTTTTGTTCTTTTCGTTCTGACCCAACAACCGAAGAGCAAGATACGCAAGACCCCACTCTTGTGTATTTTGCGTTTTTAAAAGACGATTTTTATGATATAATATTAAAAATCAAAAGTAGAAAACGTAGAGCGTAGAAATCGTAGAAACGCAGATCATTGAGTAAAATTATGAAATCAACAATCTACGTTTTCTACGTCTTCTACGTTTTCTACTAAAATATGCTCTCCAAAAAAATCACTAACCTTAGTTTATACGCCGCGGTCTTTTTGCTTCCGCTCTTTTTTTTGCCCTGGACACTTGAACCGCTAGAAATCAATAAACAAACTCTTTTAACCCTCCTTATCATCATTGCTTGCCTCTCATCGGCAATAACAATTTTTATCAAAGGTGAAATTTTAGTGAAAAAAAGTTTGATAAAAATTCTCTTGATTCTTTTTCTGACTTTCACCGCTGTTTCCGCGACCTTATCCCAAAGCCACTTTTTATCCTGGGTCGGTACTTCGCAACAGGAATACACCAGTTTTTTTTCGCTCCTGGTTTTGGCTATTCTTTTTTCTTCAATCAGCGGAGCAGCAAAAAAATCTGAAGTTTTTTCTAAAATAATTTTATCGCTAATCAGCGGGGCAGTGGTGGCAGGAATTTTTGGGTTACTCTCTATTTTCAAAATTTATTTACCGTTTTCTTTTGCGCAAAGCCAAACTTTTAATACTGTTGGTACACTTAATTCTTTAGGTGTCTTTTTATCAGTCGCCACAATTGCGGCCAATGGTTTTTTTCTGATTGGCTTAAAAAAAAACCAGCTGATAAAAATTTTAACTATTCTTCTTTCAGTGGTCACTTTTATCTTTCTAGGCCTCATTAACTACTGGCTGGTCTGGTTGGTTTTAATCGTTGGTTTGGCTATTCTCCTCTTCTTAATTTTTCTCAAAGCCTACGATCTCCACCATCACAAACAATATTTTCTGCCCATGTTTTTAGTGGCCGGGGCAGTGCTTTTCTTGTTTTTTCCTAATTTAAAAATTCTCCCTTTACCCATAGAAGTTGGCCCAAGTTTTAATACCAGTCTAACGGTCGCTAAACAAACCCTGACCGGCTCAGCCCTGTGGTTTGGTTCTGGCCCAGGCACTTATTTATTTGATTACGCTAAATTTCGACCAGTCGAGGTTAACCAAACCAATTTTTGGAACACGCGTTTTGATCGAGGTTTTTCAGAAATTCTTACCATGTTACCAACCAAAGGTTTGCTTTCTTCTTTGGCTTTGTTTTTGTTTTCTTTGGTCATTGGTGTCGCGGCAATTAAAAAGTTTCGAAAGCGCGGGGAAGAGCCTTGGTCAACTTTTATAATTTTCCCAGCTTGGCTAGCCTTAATTTTTGCTTTCTTTATTTATCCTTCAAACTTCACTTTAACTTTTCTTTTCTTTTTACTTTCTAGCCTTCTTTATTCTCAAACCAATGAAAAAACCCAAACTCTTTCCTTAATTAAATCACCGCGCTTAAAAATACTCACCTCGATTGGTTTTACTATTCTGGCTGTGGTTTTTGTCACGGTTTCTTGGTTGGCTGTCGAACGTTTTAGTGCTGAATATGCTTATGCTCAGGCCATAAAACTCGATCGAGCTGGCGGCGATCTAAAAGAAGTAGCCAAATTGATCGATCGAGCTGCCACGACCAATCGTTTTAATGATGCTTACTATCGAAACCTGGCCGAAGTTTTATTTTTAGAAACCAAAGCCGAAATTACTAATCTTTCGGCCAAACAACCAACCGGAGAAGAGAACCAATATCTCCAGGCTTTAATCTCGGCCAGCGTTAACACGGCCAAAAAAGCCACTGATCTTGAACCAAGAAACGTTACCAATTGGTTAGAGCTTGGGTCGATTTACCGAACCTTGGCTTCGTTAGCACCTGGGGCGGAAAATTTTGCTCTTGAGGCTGGCCAAAAAGCTATTGCTTTAGAACCACAAAATCCAAACAATTATCTTGAGCTTGGCAAAACCTATTTGGCCTTGGCTATTGCCTTAGAGCCGATGACGGTTTCCGAAGATCCAACTAAAAAACAAACTGCCGAACAAAAAAAACAAGAATATTTTACAGCCGCTGAAGCCACCATTAATAAAGCCCTCAGTTTAAAAGCTGATTATGCTCCAGCCCATTATCAGTTAGCTCTAGTTTTTGAACGTTGGGGTAAACTCGATGAAGCAATTGGTAAAATGGAAAGCATTAATAAATACAATCCCCAAGACGTTAGTGTGGCTTTTGAATTAGGCATCCTTTATCTCCGCCGTTTAGGGGCAGGGGATTTAGCCCGAGCTGAAATTGCTTTCAAACAAGCCATAACTTTGCTCCCAGCGTACAGCAATGCTCACTGGTATTTAGCTTTTGTTTACGAACAACAAAACAATCTCCCGGCCGCTATTTACGAAGTTGAAGCTGTAGCCAAACTTAATCCTGACAATGAAATGGTCAAAACTCGCTTGGAGCGATTAAAAGCCGGACAAATTACCGCTCCGGCCGAAACCGCGCCGCTTGAGTAGTCTTGCACATGGAATAAGTCTATGGTACAATTATTTCATGAGAAATCTTTTACAAAATCAAGCCAAACAATTAAGACTTTTGGGTTTTACTTATTCAGAAATTTCTCAAAAACTCAAGGGTGTTCCCAAGGGCACGCTCTCGTCATGGCTTAAGAATGTAAAAATATCGAATCGAGCCAAAAAAAGAATTAAAAAAGTTCAAACCAAAAAACTTCAACACACTAGAAAGTTGGCTGCTTTGGCCAACCAGAAAAAATACCGTAATTTTCAAACAGAGCTAACTTTAAAAAACACAAAATTAATCAATAATTTATGGAATAAAAAACTTTCAAAAATTTTTTTAGCCTTAATTTTCATGTGTGAAGGATCAAAAGCTGGTGGCTGTATAACTTTTGGCAACTCCGACCCTGGTATAATTAAGTTATTTTTGAGATTTCTTCGTGAATGTTATGAACTTGACGAAAAAAAATTTAGGTGTACACTTCAAGCCCGAGAGGATCAAAATATAAAACTGCTAGAAGCCTTTTGGTCAAAGGTTACTGGTATACCAAAGAATCTTTTCTACAAGGCCAGAATTGATTCAAGAACCATTGGTAAAAAATCAAAGAAAAAAGATTATAAAGGCGTTTGTCGCATTAATTACTTTTCCGCCTTTGTTTATCACGATCTGCAAAATTTGATCTCTTTAATCAAGGGCCGTTAGCGCAGTTGGTAGCGCGTCACAATGGCATTGTGAAGGTCGCCGGTTCGATCCCGGCACGGTCCACCATTATTATCAAAATTAAAAGAAAACGGCCTTAAAAACGGCCGTTTTCTTTTAATAAAAAATATGAACATTACTATTATCAACGACTGTCGTGACGCCAATGCGGCTGGTCGACAAATTGCTAGAGCCACGGCGCTTTTAAATGGCCCGGTTTCTTTTATTGGTATCACAAGCGACCTCACGGCCGCCGGCAACCTGATCGATACGCTTGATGCGCTTGAAGAAAATCCTGGGGTCATTCTAGTTAACGTGGCTCCGAGAAATGGCGCGGCTAAAAAATGGAAAAATGGCACGCCCTTTGGTTATTTTTGGTATAAAAAAATTCTCGTCTTGGCGAGCATCGATGGCTTTACGCTTTCGCTTATCAAAAAATTCGGCCTAGCTGAAACCATAAATGTTTTTGACATTCCAGAGGTTCTTAATTATTTAGTAGCCAATAATGTTTTGCCCAAAGAACTTGAAACTTATATTACCAGCACCCAATTCCGAAGCTATGATTTTTTACCTCGAGCCGCGGCTTTTTTAATTAATGGCCAAAAATTACCAACCACGCCATTATCTATTACTGAAATTCCCGATGTGCCGCCCGCGGTTTGGTGGATTGATAATTTTGGCAATGGCAAAACCACGCTTTTGCCCGAAGACCTAAAAAACCAAACCTCGTTGACTACCAAATTTGGTTCACTGCCTTATTTTGAAAGATTAAAAGACGTCCCCGACAAAACCACGGCCGTAATTACTGGCAGTTCTGGCTTGGGTGAAAAACGTTTTCTAGAAATCGTCGTCCAAGGCGAAAGCGCTGAAAAAAAATTCAATCTAGTAATTGGCGAGGACATTGTTTAGCGCCAACCAAAAAAAACGAGCCAGAAATGTCTGGCTCGTTTTTTGTTTCTCGACATTTGCCCTGGAATCGGGTTATATTACTGTTACGAATCAATTACCACTTCTCTGTCATTCCGAGCCGAGAGGAATCTTCCAATAAACATCCGAGTGGTGCGGCGAGATTCTTCACGAGGCATTCAGAATGACAAGAAGAGGCAAACAAAATTCGAAATATTCGTTGATTCGTGATTTCGTCCACAATTCGTAATTTGTAACAAATATGCTTCAAGTCGGTATCGTCGGCCTACCTAATGTCGGCAAATCCACGCTTTTTAAAACCCTCACCAAAAAACAAGTGCCTTGCGAAAACTTTCCTTTTTGTACCATCGAACCAAACGTTGGCATTGTTGAGGTGCCCGACGAACGGTTGTGGGCTTTGTCCAAAAAATCTGCTTCGCAAAAAACCATTCCCGCGGCTATTGAGTTTGTTGACATTGCTGGCTTGGTGGCTGGCGCCCACAAAGGGGAGGGTCTGGGCAATAAATTTCTGGCCAACATCCGCGAGGTCGACATGATCGCCCACGTGGTTCGGGCTTTTAAAGATTCCAACGTCCACCACGTTAACGAGGGCATTGATCCGCTTCGCGATGTTGAAATTATTGAACTTGAATTAGCCATGGCTGATCTTGAAACCGTACAAAAACGTCTCAATAATTTAGCAAGCAAAATGAAAGCCGGGAAAACCCGCGAGCTTGAAGCTGAACAAAACGCTCTGGCTAAAATCCTCACCGCCATTCAAGCCGGCAAGCCAGCTCGCGACGTTGATTTCGACGATGATGAAAAAAAAGCCCTTAAAGGTTTTGAGCTCTTAACCCTCAAGCCGGTTCTTTATGTAGTAAACGTTGATGAAGAAACCGCCGCTGGCGCCAGTTGGCAAAGCCCGCTCGGCCCCGAGCGTCTCGCTTTACCGCTAAGCGTTAAAATCGAATCCGAAATCATGGAAATGCCGGCCGAAGAACAAACAGTTTTTCTCGAATCGCTCGGCCTCAAACAATCTGGTCTCGATCGGATGATTGTAAAATGTTACGAACTTCTCGATCTCATTACTTTTCTAACCTCGGGCGAAAAAGAATCCCGAGCCTGGACAGTGCGCAAAGGCGCCAAAGCCCCCGAAGCCGCTGGTGTCATTCACACGGATTTTGAAAAAGCCTTCATCTGCGCCGAAATCATGAACTGGCAAGACTTCGTCGCCCTCGGCGAAGCCGGTGCCAAAGAAGCCGGCAAAATGCACATGGAAGGGAAGGAGTATGTAATGAAGGATGGGGATACTTGTTATTTTAAGGTGGGAGTTTAAATAATTTTTCCAAATGTGGAACTTGCTTCAGCTCACCCGATAGAATATTCGCCAAAACCAGAACAAATAATGGGTGATTTTTATGAAAAATTTTTTTCTGATTCTGGTACAAAAGGTGTCAAAAGAATTTCCTTGGAACAACTACGAGAGCTAAAAGAAAAAGGTATAACCATCGAAAATTTTTTAGATTGGCTTTGTCAAAGCAAGGGCTTACTGCTACATGGATCAATCCATGAAATAGCTGGCGAAAAACTAACTTCTGAACAAGGAAAAATTTTTGTATCAAATCGATCGGCGGTGGCAATAATGCGGTCGCTCTATTCAAATGTTGGAGTAAACTTACAATATCCGTATTTTGTAACAAAAGACTCGCCCTTAATCTTAAAAGTTCATACACCGACAAACAAAAAATTTATTAAAAAAGAAAACGGTTTTGTTTATCTTGTAAATAGTGCGGGCTTTAAAAACGAACCCGAGGGTTCGTGGCAATTTGTCAAAGAAGCCGATGGAGTTGAATTTGACATGGTTATTGAAACCGAAACCGCTGATTTTAAATATCCGGTTGAGTTTTTTGACGATTTAGACACAACTGAAAATGGGGAATAATTTATGCTCGGTTTGAAGCGTGGAACGGTAAAGTTGTTTAAAGCGCACGGTGAATGGACCCGACTTTTTGAAATTGAAAAACAGTCGCTACTAAAGACGTTTGGGGATCATATTATTGCCATTGAACACGTGGGTAGTACTGCTATACCAGATGTACCAGCCAAACCAATAATCGACATAAGAATTGCCGTCTCCTCGCTCGATGATTCTTATATTGAAAACTTTGTTTTGCCGCTTAAAAAGTTGGGATATTCCTATATGCACAAATTTCCCGATCGACACTTTTTTGCAAAAGGACCAGAAGAAAAGCGAACGCATCATATTAGTCTAGTAAAAGAAGGCGGCAAAGCCTGGAACGACGCTATTCTATTCCGCGATTATTTACGACAAAATAAACAAGCCCGCGAAGAATATTCCTCGCTTAAAGAAAAACTGGCTAAACTATATTCCGAAGACCGAACGTCTTATACAAAAGGGAAAGAAGAATTCATTGAAAAAATAATCGAAAAAGCGAGCGCATTATAATATGTCAGAGCAACACGGTAGAGTTGAAGGAATGATCCTCTACCGGCAGAGCCGGTAGTTTCGGGAAAGCCCCTAGAAGGGGCTATTTAGTTAGTTAATTACCAATGGAATTCCATTTGCTCACCGTCTTCTTGTTTATCTCTTTCCCATTGCTCACGAACGTATTGTTT
>JAZDEQ010000071.1:0-4036 GCA_043808565.1 Candidatus Uhrbacteria bacterium
ATTGAAAAGCACAAGGGCCACAATGGAAACACGGGGAATTTTTTTATTTTCCTTTTATCACCATTGTAACTTTTGAACTCCAAATTCGTATATTCGTTACTTTTCGTAATTCGTAACAGATCAATTATTTTCTTCCAAAAATTTAAGATAACAAGTCTGACAGTAAATTTTGTGATCTTTAAAAGTTGGATTATCGGCCACCCAAATTTCAGCCTGACATTTGGCACATTTAATTTGGTGACGAGTAAAAGTTACATTGCACATTCTGGCGATTTTTTTGACCCGAGAAATAAAATGCTCGCGTGGTAGAGGCAGGTGGTGACGCCGATAAAATTCGTAATCTTCTTTGCGAATACTAAAGAGACGTTGAAGATTGGCATCATAAATTGCTTGACCAATGTGTTTGGTTTCGTCAGTATCATCAATTGAGTCTGGCAAATCTTCTGGTTTAATTGAAATAGTCTCGGTGGTAGCGATTTCAGAAACCACAGCTCCGTGACACGGATCAAAACTAGCAGCTTCAAAATATTTTAATTCCTCTGGGGTGTAATCGAAATAAATATCAGCGGAAAATTCTATGCCAGCTGGCGAAAAATCGCCTGGCAAAAATCGGCCATATTCCCCACGCTCCAACATAGCACATTTTATCTTATCAATCTCAGCCCAATAATCCTCTTCGGTATACTGTTTATTTAAAATACAAAACTTTTTATTAACTAAACCAACACAGCCAAAACAATTTTCACAATTGTAACAAACGGTGCAATATTCCAAATTAAAACATTGAGTCAAGGAACAAGAAAATTTTACTTGCTGAGAATTTGTCACTCCACTACACATATAAGCCTCTCCAACTTTAACCAAACCACTAAAATAAGCACACTGCTCTGCCCCTGCTTGAGTCATTAAGCCTTGGTAACAATCCGTGGCTTCGGTGGAACTATAACAATCGCAACATCTTAAACATTTTCTTAAAGATTCACCGGCGCAGTTTTCACAATTGGTATTAAAATTTTCTGGCCAAATCGAACGCTCGCCCAACATTAAAATAAAATCTTGCCAAAGAGATTTATAAACTCGATAACTACCCAAATCGATCGCCTTCATTTTTTCTTCGTATTGCTCTTTGGTCAGTTGTTCATTTTTAAAAACATATTTTTTATTTCGCAAATTTGTTGAAAGAAAACAAGACTCGCAATTTCGACAATCAAAAATAAACGAACAGGCATGACAATCAAAACACTGAATTGCTCCAACACAATTAAATAATCGCTCACATTCGGCTAGAGCCAAGCTCTCATTGGAAAACCTGGTGGTGTACGAATCCATAACTTCCTCTGAATCTTTTACTACATAATCATAACGACAGCGTTTGACATTAATTATTCCACCAAAAACCATAAAACAATCTTCGGCCGAAACAATACCAACACCAATTGAATTTTTAGCTTCACCAAAAATTCGCAATGACGGGGAAGGAATTTTAAAAACCAATTCCCGCATTTGAGGTAAAAACGGTTTTTCGCTTTCCGACTGACCAAAAAACTTTTCGCCCCAATCATAAGTATGCCATTCTTTATCGGGAATAGGTCTTATTTTATTGTCGGGATGAATATAAGAAAGAAGACGTTCGCCGGTTAAAGCGTGTTTATTCCACCAAATATTCAAACCAGCATTAAAACCATTTAACCAGTGTCGACGGGCCAACGGCAGAATATCTGAGGGTGGAACATTAAAATGTTTATACCACCCAATTTCTTCTTCGGTCACCGTCCATTTTTCACCGGTAACAGGACAGGTGCGTTCACCGGGCTGGAGCGAATCGAGAATGATTTTTATTTTAGTGTCGTAGTTTGGAGTTTTGGACATAATAGAGTTCGCCCCTCTCTCTTATCTCTCCCCCAGGGAGAGAAGATTAATTTAACTCCTCTCCCTGGGGGAGAGGCTAGGTGAGGGGATTTAATTATTTTCTTCCATAAGTTTAGTGTAACACTTTTTACAAAAAATCTTTCGCTGACGATATTTAACATTAACCGTGGCCAAAATTTCTTGATGACATTCAAAACATTCGCGTTTTTCAAACTGTGCTAATTGCATAGTCCGAAAATATTCAAAGGTTCTAAAAATAAAATGTCGATTTGGTGGCGCGATACGATTTTTCCGATAATGAGCCAGCTCGGGTTTAAAATAAGAAAAATAACGACCAAGTTCTTTATCCTCAATGGAAAAATTACACCAACTATCATCATAATCGTCTATGGAATCGGGTAAAACTTCGGCACTAATTTTTTCTCGGTCTTTTGATATTTCAAAACCACAAGCGCCTTCCGAACAAGCCGGAAAAAGCTTTCCGCCGAATTTAATTACGTCAGATAAAGGATGATCAGTATAACCAACTAGGCCGCCGTATTCCGGGCAGCCGGTGGCCATAACAAATGGAAAAAACTTTCCATACTCACTGCGAGACAACATGTTGGTTTTTATTTCATCCAACTTCTGCCAATAGTCTGCTTCGCTGTATTGCTGATTAAAAATACAAAAAGCTTTATATTGTAAACCCACACAACCAAAACAATTTTGACAATTATAACAACTGGCCGAGTACTCACAATTATCACACCCCATACAACGCCAAACAAATTTACAATTGTGTCCTTTTGAAGGCGTCAAAGAAAAATAACAATCAGACGAGCCCGATAATCCCCAACACAAGGCACAGTTTTCACTTGTACCCGGAGCATAGCCGCACCAATAATTACCACGCCCAGGACTTAAAAGAGAAAAACAATTTTGGCAATCAACACAATCATGCAAATAATCGCCGCTGGAATTTTGCCCGCCGAGATTAAAATTTTCTGGCCAAAGGACATCGGACAGTAACAGTTCTTCAAATTTCTTCAAATATTTTTCTTGCTGGCTACGGCATCCCAAATCCACTGACGCCCGGCGCTGCTCATATTCTTTTTGCTCCAATTGTTCGTTGAACCACAGATATTTTTTATTGCGCTGGTTAGTCGCTCCGAAACAATATTCACAGTTTCGGCAATCAAATAAAAAAGCCGAATTCAAACAATCAAAACTATCGCGAACAAACTGACAATTGTGTAAACGCTCGCTCTGAATAACATTGTGACAACTGGTTAAGGATGAACACGCCACGCAGTCAGAACAGTCCTCCACATCTTTAGCCAAGTCACAAAAATACGAATTTTTACTTTTTGAAGCCAAAACAAAGTAACTATTTTGATCGCCAAAAGAAACTAAGGCAATAGAATTTTCCGCTGGCACGGCGGTGGAAAAAGCCGCTAATGGAATCTTTATTTGTAACTCTTTGAACTGCTCAAAAAAAGAACGCTCGGGTTTATATTCTTGAATAATTTTAGAAAAATCTCTGGCAAACCACTCTTTGTCAGGTAAAACCTTAAGGCCACTGGCCGGGTGGATAAAAGTTAAAACTGGCTCACCAGTATCAAAATGTTTATTCCACCACCACTGATAACCAGTGGAAAAATGAGCCAAATACAACCAACTGGCCGCCGGCGAATGCCCAGGCGGCGGCACATTAAATTTTTTATACCAACCAATTTCTTCTTCGGTCATCGTCCACTTTTCACCAGTCAACGCGCAAACCCGCTCGCCGGGTTTTAATTCGGCGAGTATTTTGGCAACAGCGGCGTCGTAGTTGGGGGTTTTGGACATATATATTGTTACGAATTACGAAAAGTGCCGAATATACGAATGTGGTTTTTATTAAAAGGCACAAGGGCCACAATGGGAACACGGGATTTTTTTATTTTCCTTTTGTCACCTTTGCCGCTATTGTAACTTTTGAACTCCAAATTCGTATATTCGTTACTTTTCGTAATTCGTAACAGATCAATTATTTTCTTCCAAATAATGAATCTCCGCGCAGCAAGCTGACGCGGTATCTAGTGGATTAGACTGTTTAAAAGGGTGGCATACTCGCGGTCAAAAAATCTAAGGAATTGCTCTCAAAAACTATCTAAACTAACAGAAACAGATTTAATAAAAGTTT
>JAZDEQ010000072.1:0-5436 GCA_043808565.1 Candidatus Uhrbacteria bacterium
AGGGCTAACGCATTTAAATTCCCAACAAAAACGAGTATTGACAAGATTAATCAAGTCGGGAGTTACTAAAAAACACCTTTTCGACGTGACAAAAAATGATTTTTGTTAAAAACATTGAGGATTTAAATGCGTTAGCCCTGCCTTTGGTGGAGGGGAACTGTAGCGCTTTTTTGTTTTTGGGTCAAGATGGCTAGTCCTCTTCACAATTTTAACTTTTTTTGTTATTCTTTTTTCGCGTGGGCAAGTGGCGGAGCTGGTATACGCGGCAGACTTAAAATTTGCTGACCGTAAGGTCTCGTGGGTTCGAGTCCCACCTTGCCCACCAGCGTTTGCTAAAAGTTAAAAGCGATGATATATTATTCCTCGCAAAAAACGCGGCAGTAGTTTCCACCGTCGCTCGAGGCGAGCTATGGCGGACAAGCAGTGGTAAAATAAAACCATGCGGCAGTAGTTCAGTGGTAGAACGTCTCCTTGCCAAGGAGAAGGTCGCCGGTTCAATCCCGGTCTGCCGCTCCAAAAACACCCTAGAAAATTCTAGGGTGTTTTTGTTTTAATTTTTCGGGATTGACCAATCACGGCTGTGCCCCGCGTAGTCCCGAGATTGTCGGGGGACGAAGTGGGGTCTGCCGTTCCATTAAAAAATAAAACTCCCCGGGTTGCCCCGAGGAGTTTGGGTTTTCAAAAGGCTAGGCCAAACCAACTTTTTCATTAACCCGCAAGAGATGACTACGAACCGCAGCCGTTTCGGCATCAATGTAGTTTTTTAGTCGAGCAAAAGCATCGCCGTTTTTTACGACTTCGTCGTGGACACGATCGATTTTGCTTTCCAGTCTTTGATCATTTGCTTGCAGTTCCTTTAACCGATCATCGACCACGGCAAATTTAAAATCAACATTATCAAAACCTTGTTTGGTAATTAAGGCCAGATTTTCAATGGCAACATCGGTTTTGTTGAATCTGACGTCGTGACTATCAAGCCTTTTAGTCATTTTTTTAAAGCCAATCGTCAAATTATTAACCTTTTTGGTTAAACCACTAACCTTTCCCGTTAAACCACTAACGTTTTCGGTTAGACCACCTAGGTTATTAGCCAATCCATCCATTTTATTAGTTAGATCGCCTAGGTTATTAGCCAAACTATCTAAAGTTGTTTTGGTTTTTGCCATAATATTTTGATTATAACACACTTTAAGCGGCGGCGGCTTCTGAAACTGGGGTTAATTTTTTATCACCGCCCTGCTTGGCCCAACGGTAGCCAGATTTACTACCACTCTTGAATTGCTCGCGGGCGACTCGTTCGACAAATTGTCGCATTTCGTCCACATGAAAGTCATCGAGGCCAAAACGTTCAGCCAAGGTGTTGCATTCTGAAATAAGATTATGATACCAATTTTGAGTTTTTTCAGATTCCATATTTTTATAGATTTTGGGATTGGGGTTTGGGGATTAGGGAAGGAAACTTTTAAATTCCCCGAACCCTAAACCCCAATCCCTTTTTAATTAAGAATTATTAACTGCGGCCGGTAAAAGATTATTGCTCATTTTACCAACCGCTTGGATCCAGCCAGAACGATGGCCGTTTTGCCAAGCCTCGCGGAGCTTTTGATAAAAGACTTCGGCGAGCAAAGCGCAAACAGCCGGTTGAACGCCGTAAGCATAAGCCGTGCGTTCAAAATCATCCTGTTGGCACGAGAGAAAGTTTACGGTTTTTTTCATATAGTTTTTTCTTTTTTTGCCATTGACCCCGCAAGGTATAGACAATTAAACCCAGAATAATTCCACTGCCAATGATTAGAGCGTTGCGCTGATTGTGATTTGCCGCTGTCGTCTTGCCAGTTGGTTCGTCTGAAATTCCGGAAACTAGAGCTGAATTTTCGATCGGAATTTTTTCAATATCTTCTGAAGATCTAGGTAAAAGATAGAAAGCGGTTTCAGTTTGTCCAACCAAACCAGTGACCGTAATTTTGTCCCCCGGTTTGATTTCGGAGAGATCAATATTGGTTCCGTCTTTAACTTTAATATCAACCAACCCAGCTTCGTTTTCTATGGTCAGTTGACCAGAAGATTTTTCCGTGACTGTCCCGGTTGTTCGAACTAATTGTCCGGCTAGTTTTTCTTCGACCACGGTTATATCAATGGTGGCGATGGGGACATTTTGTTCTAAAACAGTTATGGTATCGTCTTTGCCAATTTTAATTCTTGGTTCACCGCGGTTAGAACTAATTGTGCCAGAAATTTCCAAACGATCACCAATTTCTATTTCAGGAAAGTTGGCATCTGATTTATAGATTTGCATTCCCGAAGTTCCATCCAAAAGATAGAAAATTTGTGAGCTTAAGACACCGGGTTTTACGGCTACTACACCTTCGACAATAACTTTATTGTCACTACCGGCCGCTCTTGCCTCGGCCAGACTCACACGGGCAGGAGATTTTGTTTGAGAAGTTCGTTCGCTAGCGACGGTGACTCGTTCAGCCTCAGCCATTCCAGAATTTTCTGATTCGAGAGTTTCCGAAAAAACATTCGGTTCATTTGGCGTAGGCTCATTGGCCCAGCGCCAGGTGTCACGGTCGCGCGCATAGACGAATTTTTTTGGCGCGTTTTCATATTGAGTTTCGTCGAGAAGATTTCCATCGGCCGCATAAAGCCGCACGGTTTCACTCCCCGAATTATTAAGAGCGAATTGAAAAGTTGGTCGACCAATAGCCAAGAAAGATTGAGCTACCAAAATCGTGTGATCAGAGCAAGTCCAATCGTTTCCGGTCGCGTCTTCAAGTTTTACTCCAAAAATATCGATGTCGGCCGAACCATAATTTTCCAATTCAATAAATTCATCGGTTTCGTCTGAACCATCGGTATTCGGATAGAGCTCGGAAAGACGGATTGTCGAAGCCGTTGTTGTTTCGCCAGTTTCTTCGATCACAACTTCTGATTCATCATCCATTTCGTTTGTCTCCGTTGCCTCTCGAAGACCCGGAGCAGCCTGGTCGAAGGGCGCCGCCTCAAATGTTGCCTCCGCTGCCTCCGTCACTTCTTCGCTCTCCTCCAATGATTCAACTGTCGTAATCACATTTCCCAACCCTCTTGTCGGCGTCGTGGTTATCACGAACTCGCCATCAGTTTTTCGAGCCACAGAATTTGGATCACTGGCCGCCGGAATTTCTTCGTTACCATATTGAATTTGATCGATAATTTCTTCGTTTGGATCGAGAAGAATGATTGCGTCGCCGTCGTTGTTTAATGCCCCTGACGAGAATTCGGCGACGGCCGTCTGGCCGAAATAGAGATTGATATCTGGTAAAGAAATTTTTCGTCCCGAACCTTCGGAAATTTTCCAGCCAGTTAGAGAAACAATTTCATTGCTCGGATTTATAATTTCCACCCATTCTTTTTCGCCGCTGACTGGATCAGAGACAAACTCGTTGATGAGCAACGCACCAGGTAGATAAGAAACCGGCGACGGTTCTGCTAGAAAAGTTGCCGAAGATTCTGTTGCTGCCTCCGCTGCCTCTGGTGCTTCCGTTGCTTCCGTGGCAGTTGTTTCTTCTGACGACGATGTGGTTTCGGAAATATCTTCTGCCGTCGTTGCCTCCTCCGCTGCTATCGTTTCGATTGTTTCAGATGTAACGGTTTCGCTTACCCCAGAGGTTGAATAAGCTTCTTCTACGATTGCTGCCTCCGATGCCTCTGGTGCCTCTGTTGCCCCTGCAACTTCTCGAAGACCCTGAGCCGAGTCGAAGGGTGTTGCCGCTTCGTTCCCTTCAATCCCTTCCATCTCTTCTGTCCCTTCAATCCCTTCGTTTCCTGCCAAACCCGACAGAGAATTCTCCGCCTCGGAAAAACTCCCTGCCGTTGGTTTGTTGTTTTGTTCTGCCGAAGTCGTAACCGATAAACTTGTTTCGTTGGTTATCGGTTCGTCGACGGACGTGTCCGCTGTTGCCTCCGATGCCTCTGTTGCATTTGTTGCCTCCGTTGCCTCTGCGGCTTCTTGAAGACCCTGAGCCGAGTCGAAGGGTGTTGCCTCCGATACCGCCCCCGATTCCACCCACTCAACCACCCCCGGCGTTCCCAAGTCCGGCGCGCCAGAATCAAAGCCATTGGAAGATTCGGCCGCTGTCCAGGAAATAGAAATTGTGCCATCGGAAATTGGTTGAAGACGAGCCATGGAAATCGTTCCGGCCGTTGAAGTGCCGCCAAAGAAGGGCGCGCCACTTCCGGCCGAATCGATTAGACAACCGTCTTGATTTTTAAGATTTAAAGACAAACTCGAGTTAGAAAGCGAAACCGAAGTGGTGACATAATTTGGTGGCGAGTTTAATACCGAGCTACTACTTTCTGCACTATAATTTGCGATCAAGTACACAGCCCGCGGTAATAACTGACTGCCATTAGGTAAAGTTAATTTTCCACCACTAGTTGCCGCACCTTCAATTGTCCAGCCGGATATGTCGACGACGTCATCGCTAGCATTGGCTATTTCCAACCACTCATCAACCGTGCTTTTGCTTGAGCCAGCCCAGCCGATTTCTGAGAAAAAGACAGTTGGTTGAATAATATTTGTACAAGTATTTTCTGCCGCGGCAAATTTTATGGTGTTGAATGGGGAGATGACCAACAAAAATAAAATCGCCAGGCAGAGTAAGTGTTTCATATCAGTAAAAAATTATTAATGAACGCTTGGCCGTCGCGAACAGCCATTCTCATTAATGAGAAAAGAAACAACTCCCCTGTTACGAATTACGAAAAGTGTCGAAAATACGAATTTGGATTTTACTTCATGTTGAGGAACACCGCAGCGCACCCTAACAATAATTAAAAAACAATATTTGTATATTCGTTACTTTTCGTAATTCGTAACTCTGGGGGAGTTGTTGCTTCTTGTTGAGATCTAATTTCAGAACACCATATTTTTTTCTTTTTGTCAATGGGCGAGCTGGGGAAAAGTTGATTAAAATTAATTTTTCCGTTAGAGTTTTCCTGTTGGGCGAGTGGCGGAACCCTCCTTCGCTCGGGCTTCGGCAGGGCAAGCTGGTATACGCGCTAGCCTTAGGAGCTAGTTCCCAAAAGGATTGAGAGTTTCCGCCTTCGTCAGGCCACTTCGGCGGACCCGCCAAAGCCCAGCGGCGGCGGGCGAGTCTCTTTACTTCGTTTAAAATTAAAAATGCTGGAGTGGCGGAATTGGTATACGCGCTAGCCTTAGGAGCTAGTTCCCAAAAGGATTGAGGGTTCGAGTCCCTCCTCCAGCACCATTAAATTCAACCTCAAACCCTTTGTCTTGCGCGTGATTCTGACAGTAGGTAAAAAGAAACCGTAGCCAATTTTGCCTTATTCTTCGCCAGGAAGAATCTAGCAAAGGCGGTTTGCATAAGATAATAATACAAGAGGAGTAACGCAATCCGTAGCGATAGACAAAGGGTTTTTCTACAAAGGCTTTTT
>JAZDEQ010000073.1:0-10384 GCA_043808565.1 Candidatus Uhrbacteria bacterium
AGCGAAGGCGGGTTGACTTTTTGCCAAAAATATGGTATAAAGTACGGTCCTTCCGTGCGACCGCTAAGAGCGGCGTATGTAAGAGAACCCCCAGTTTTCTGGCCTTTTGAGGTCGGAGAGCTGGGTGAGAGTTCCTTTCACTACAACATGTGCGCCGAAACCTTTCGCGCACGGGAGTCAAAGTCATGGCAAACCCAACTGCAATCAACGTCGGTCAGGCAGTCAGAAACATCCTTCATGAAAGGATCCGGAGAGCTATGGAAGCCGCGGCCTTGAGTCAGATTTCCAAGGCACCCGAAATTTTGGCTTTCATCCAGCACCTTGATCCAGAAACCCTTCGGGATGTTGGAGCTGGAATCGAGGGCGCTCTTGAAGTGACCTCAACCCAGGTTCCTAGCGCTTTCTTCCGCGGTATTATTGCCTCCGCCGTTGGGGCGGTTGGTGGAGTCGCCGAAGGAGCCGCTACGGCCTCTGAGATCGCCAACAAGAGAGCTGCGGTGAATCCGGATGTGGTTCGATCCAATCTGATCGATAAGATCAAGAGTTGGGTTACCACTGATCCGAGCATCGCAGTTCGGACAAAGGAGTTTGATCTGTGGTTCACCCACCCCGAAGTTCCTCATGCCCATCGGGTGGTCGTTGACGCGGCCGGCACCAGGACGGTGCCATGCCGGATTGTTCAGGTCGCTCGAGCCGCTTCGGCGGCGCGAATTGCCCTTTTCTTGACAATCAACCGTGGCGGCGGTGGTGGCGGTAGGAACCAGCAGAATCAGCCACAGAACAATGGCCCCACCCCACCACCAGATTTCGATAGTCAGGCGACTTTTTGGGGAGTTGAGTCAGTGGGCCATACCGGACACGGTCCGTGTGAGGTGTGTGCCGACGATCTTCATCATCACGCCTGGCCCACCCCCGCGGCCGCTCCGGCCGCGCCTGTGGCGCCGAAGACCTCGGTAGAGATTATTGGTGGTCATAATGATGGTTGGATCCTTTGGTCGACTATCATTGGCCCGATCAAGGCCGTCAAGGGTTCGTCGTCGTGGGCACTGATCGAGAAAGCCTTGGAAAAAGGCCTTGATTCGAAATTGATCGAACAGGTCTTTGCCAAGGCTAGATTAGAGCTGGCGGTACCAGGTAGCACAGATTGTCCAGTAGCTCGCAAAATTCTGACCGACGCCGTCGACACCATGTACAACCTTGGTCTCGAAGAAGCGGCTCGGGTTGGAATCAGGGGTGCGGCTGCTGGAGTTCAGGGTGCCCTCTCCGGCCACTCCAACCAAACCCCGTCCCCCCGAGCCGTCAAGGCTCTGGAAACGTTTAAGAATTGGGGACTGGCCTACATGGTGGCCGTGGTCATCTTCCTCGCGGCTTTTGCCTGGGGCTGGATCGATGGCAGCAAGCTCAGCACGGTCATCGGGATGATCGGGCTGGTTGCTTGCCTGATTCCGCTTTGGGCATCTGAAAGCCTGGTGAGTTGGGTCGGAGGGATCATCACGACCATCACCAAGGTCGAGATGGGGAGTGGAAGCACTCGACGTCTTTGCCTTATGGTCTTCGTAGTTGTTGCATTCTTCGGAGTGCTGTTAATCAATTACGGGGACATCGAGGCGGCAAGGATGAAGATCTTCACCCTTCTCTTCTTGTTGGGTGTCGGCAGAACGTTGCTACGACTCTTCGGTCTCTGGGAGATCGAGGAGTGGAACAACAAGTTGGTCTGGGGTGTTGTCAGTGTTCTGACGACAGTCGCGTTCGTCTCCCTCCTTACGGGAACGATCATCCCGGACGCTGGTCCTCCTCAGCCACTGTTCGCAATCTACGACAATGCCGGGCAAGCTGTCAGTCTGCCCAACAACGTGGGTTTGCCGGTGACCGTGGAACTGACCAAGGCCTTCCCTGGGTCGGCCGAATCCCGAAGATTGATTGCAGACGATTCCGGCCGCATCTTCTCTGAGGGCGTGTGCTACCCCGCCGACATCTCCGGATTCATCGTCCGGAGGGTCGTGGTGGGCAATGGCGGCGGGCTCTACGTCGGCGGAGTCAAGGTGGACGGCGACGTCTGCTTGTATGAGGCCGAGCCCACGCTTTGGGCTCGCATCGGGTCTTGGGCGGAATAAGAAATAATTTCGCCCGCGTCAGCGCCCATCGTCTTCATAGACGGTGGGTGCTTTTTGTTTTGGAAGATTTTTTCCTCACCCCTAACCCCTCCCCTACGTCAAAAATCAAGGGGAGGGGAAATGTCAAAATGTGGTAATTTTTTTATAAACACATTTTGACTTTATTTTTTATAAAAAATTACCAACCAACTTCCCCCTCCCCTTAACAAGAATGTAGGGGAGGGGTTAGGGGTGAGGATGTATGACAAAAAACCCGCCGTAGAAATTCTGCGGCGGGTGGAAACAATCGAAAACTTTTTTAACCAGAAATGGCCGCACCAGTACCGACTTCGGAAAGGGCACCTAGGACAAAGTTGGCAATGGCATAAGCGGCAATGATAATGACCATACCGATAACTGCATTGGTAAGCATGTCCATGGCTTTTTTGGTTTTTTCGGCCTGACCCTTACTGTTGATATATTGAAAACCGGCCCAAACCACTAAGACCAAGAAAAACAAACCCAAGATGGTTAAAAAGACATTGATACCCCGACCGACAATGGTGGGTAAATCATCGCCAGCGGCCATACCAGCTTCAGAACCAACCTCAGTTAAAGAGGTGTTGGCGCCGGTTAAGCCATCGCCAAAAATATAAGCGGCTTTAGTTGTTAACGGAAAGAGAATGTAGGCTTGAGCCAAAGCGCAAGCAGAGATTAGAAGTTTGGTCATAATTTTTTTATTTTTAGATGGTTAAAATTAAGTTAAATTTAATAAATTGTATCCAAGGCGTCTAAAATAAAACCTGAAATAGCAAAGGCGCTTAAAATAATTACGGCACCAAGAACTGTGTAAGTAATAAGTTTTTGTGCCTTGGCCGCCTTTTCTTTGTCGCCATGCGACATGACGTATTGGAAACCGCCATAAACGGTCATAACCAGAAGTAGGACACCGATTAAAGTAAGAAGCACATTAATACTTCGACCAACGATTTCATAAACCGAAGGAGCATCAGAAGCAAAGCCACCAGCCACCGCCGTAACATCTAAGCCATCAAAAACTGAATCCATAGAGCCGGCTTGGGTCACACTAACTGGCCAGAGGATTAAAAAATTAAGAGCCAAGAAAAAAGAACGAAAAAATTTCATAATCCCAAAGCGCATAACGCGAAAGGACGATTTAAAAATCACCCGTTCACGTTAGATCCCCACAAAATTAAATTGTGAGGATCCGGAAACTTAAATTTATTCACCACTACCACCATCAGAAGTTGACATGGCACCAATGGCTGTTGAAAGGGCAAATTGAGCAATGGCATAAGCCGCCAAAACAATCACTAAACCAATTAAACCTTGATAAATATATTTTCGGGCTTTTTTAACTTTTTCATCATCACCGCTAGCCGTAACCCACTTAAATCCCCCCATGATAATTATAGCCACGGCAATTAAACCAAGAAAACCAAGGCCGGTATTAATGATACTACCAAACATTGGCACTAATTCAGCATCACCAAGGCCAGAAGTAGTGGCAAAGGTAGTGCCGTCGTCGGCGGTTCCACCAAACATGTCGTCGGCATTAACCACTGCGTGGGCGGCTGGAATATTTAGAGCGAAAATCGTTAAACCCGCCAAAGCGGTTTTGATTTTATTCATATTGGTTAAATAAATTATTTTAATCCTCAAAGAGGATTTAAGTTATTTAATTATAGCACGAATTTGAGTTTTTAAGAAAAACTGTGGAAAACTAATGATTACGCGGTGGCAGTATTTAAAACCGAAAGAACAAGATAGAGTATGGCATAGGCACTAAAAATAAAAACCAAACCTAGAATAGCCCAAGTAATAGTTTTTTGGCCCTTGTCGATTTTTTCTTTTTTGCCTTCGGATAAAATCCATTGAGCGCCACCATAAATAAACATTAAAAACGCCGCCGAACCCGACAAAGCTAAAACCGCTTTAATAACATTGCCGGCGACAACTCGGAGATCGGTGGTGCCCAGAGGGTTTGTTAGGGTAGTGGCTGAAGCAGCGAGCGGAGCAAGAAGCAAACAGCCGATAAAGATTTTTTTTAAAAATTTTTTTGTCATAATTTAAAAAATAATTCGTAATTTACCTAGTAGAAGTTGTGGTGGGAGTAGTTGCGGGAGTAGTTGCGGGATTTAAAAAAGCACAACATTGCATGTTTTCACCGCCCGGACAAAGATCATTGGTCAAACAGCCGGAATGAGAGACAGAAGGGTCGGTGGAAGTTATATCAGAACAAGTTCTTGCGCCCGGATAGGTTTTATCGCATTTACTCGTGCAACCAGCCGGCGTACACTCCATATTAAGACCGCAGGCTTGACCATTTTTTTCGGCCGAGCCATCACAAATAGTATAAGCATTATCACCACCAACACTGCCGGATCGAATGATTGATTGTAAAGTCCAAACGCCGGCATAAGCAAACAAAACAATAACCAAACCAATTGAGGCGTTTTTGATATAAGCGTGGCCCTTTTTAACCCAGTTATTATCACCGTGTGAACCAATCCACCAGGCGGCACCAAGAATATAGACTAAAAATACTAAACCACCAACAATGCTTAAAATATAATTTCCAATATTAGCCGCAACCGTTAAAATATCATTTAAACCACAGTCGCCAAAATCCCAACACTCTTGGCAAACTCCAACCATAAAAGGACCGACTTCAGCAATGTCGGTTGAGCTGATGCCGCTAGTTGAAACAACGGTTCCAGGCGGAGAGCAAGTGCCAGTATCCGCACTAGCCAAAAGACTATGAGGAATAGCAACAAAAAGAGCCAGGACACTAAATAAGCAAATAACGTAAGTGACAAAACGCATAATTTTAATACGTTTGATTAACTTTATTTTGAGTTTCTTTTAATAAAACCTCTAGGGTTTTATCACTCAATAAAACTTGGTCTAAAAGATTGGAAAAAGCGGTTTCGACCACTCCAGCATCTTTACCATGATACCAACTTTCAGCAGTTAAAAGTTGGCTGGCAAAAATATTTAAATCTGGATCTTCGGCTTGCTTGTTGATTAAGCCTCGAAGGGCGGTTGGTCGTTTGGCGCTAGATAAATAATTTTCCACGTTTTCTTTTTTGCTAGCAAATTGTAAAAAATCCCAACCCCATTTGGTTTGTTTGGAAGATTTGGCCACGACCCACAACCAGTAATTGGCAACATTAACAATTTTACCATTTTCAATTTGAGGCAATGGCGAAATTCGATAATCTAATTTTGGCGCCCGAGCTTTTATTAAAGGCAGGGAATAAGCATAACCAAAAAAGAAAGCCGTCTCACCATTAACAAAAGCCTCAAAAGAATTAGGTAGATCAGCATTCCAGGTGTAAACATCTTTAACCGGATTGGCAAAATCAGTATAAAAACGTACCGCCTCAAGACCAGGAGTTTTACGATCGCTATTACTTTCAGCAAAAGAGGCTTGGTTGTTTCTTTCCATGACCGTGTTGTTTTGCATCATTAAGACCGAAAGAATATCTACACCGCGCTCGACATTAGATCCGGTACCAAGAGCGGCCGCCGAAGAAATAATTTCGCCCTTTTCATTAATCCGAGTAATGGTTTTAACCTGGTTCATAAATTCTTGCCAGGTGGTTGGCGGCTCGGCAATATTAGCCGCGTTTAAAATTTCCGTGTTGGAAAAAAGCACCATGGTATCTACTGACATGGGTAGAGCAAAAATACGATCTTCGGTTTCTTTGTCTGGACTGGATTTAAATGGCCTGACCACGTCATCGTAAACAACATCAACAAAATTATTTTTTAAATCTTGTAAAGTGAGAGATTTTTCTTGACGTAAAACTGTGACGGTTTCTTTTTTTATTGTACCAGTGGTTTCGGTATAAGGAATAGTGAGGGAAGTGGGCAGCGGTGTAATCAGGTCAGTGTATTCACCGAGCCAGGTGTTGTGTAAAGCAAAAACATCAGGACCTTCGCCTGTGGCAAAAGCTCGCCAAAGTTCGGCTTCGTATTCGTCGTAGCGTAACAAACGAAGATCAAAAGAAATATTTGAATGAACTCGACGATAAGCATCCATAACTTGTTCCATAGCCGTCTGGTCTTCAAAAACCGCCCAGACTTTTAAGGTGACCGGAGCCGCGGCTTCTTTTTCGGCTTGAGACTGACTACAACCTAGGCCAGTTAAGACCAAGCCACAAAGAACAAGAAAGGACAAAAGACGTTTCATATTTAACCCAGGGTTTTTTTGAGATATTTTTTGAAATCTTTGCCAACTTCCGGATGTTTTAAACCGAATTCAACTTGAGCGGTGAGAAAACCAAGTTTGTTGCCGCAGTTGTACCAGGTGCCATCAAAAACACAGCCGTAAAGAGCACGATTTTTTTGGAGCAAAAGATCAAAAGCTCCGGCCAAGCGAATTTCGCCATTTTTATCAGGTTTAGTTTCTTTTAAAAGACCAAGAACTTCGGGAGTTAAAATGTATTGTCCAATAACAATTAAATCAGACGGGGCTTCTTCGAGCTTGGGTTTTTCGACAAAGCGATTAATTTGCCAGGTATTTTTATCAATTTTTTTACCATCAATAACCCCAAAACTTGGCACCATTTTTTTTGGCACCTTCATTAAAGCGACTACCGGATCACCATATTTATCGTAAACATTCATGAGTTGTTTAATGGCCGGAACTTTGGCGTCGATAATGTCGTCGCCGAATAGAACAGCCACTGGTTCGTGTTGTTCGATGAAAGGCAGAGCCGAAAGGACAGCATGACCATCACCAATCGGTTTATTTTGGCGGACAAAAGCGAACTTGGCTAATCTGCCGATGGCTTTTATTTGTTCGAGTTCTTTAATTTTATTTTTTTGTTCCAAGCGATATTCTAATTCAAAGTTGCGATCAAAGTGATCTTCGATGGCGCGTTTGCCAATAGCTGTGACGAAAATGATTTCTTCAATGCCAGCGGCGACGGCCTCTTCGACAATGTATTGGATAATTGGTTTGTCGACGACGGCTAACATTTCTTTGGGTTGAGCTTTGGAAGCGGGCAAAAATCTAGTCCCCATACCCGCGACAGGGATAATGGCTTTTCTGATTTTCATAAGGTAAAATATTTATTGTTAATATTATACTCTTTTTTAAAACTTTATCTATATGTCGCGTTTCCCAGTACCCTTTCGAGAATACCTTTTGATGGATGCCAACATTGTTGTTAAGTTTTTAATTATTTCCGATATTGTTTTGGTTGGAGCGCGCGGTTTGTTGGCACCAATTTTTGCCATTTTTGCCATTGGGGTAATTCCCGAGGCCACAATTGAAACCATTGGTATTGCCACAACCATTTATCTGGTATCTAAAAGTATTTTTCAAGTTCCAGCCGCCGCCTTGATGGATAAAATTAAAGGCGAGCGTGATGACTTTTTAATGTTGATTATTGGTTCATTTATTTCCGCTATTTTGCCGTTGTTTTATTTGGTTATGCGAACGCCGTTGGAGCTTTATATTATCCAATTTTTTATTGGCGTTTCTTATGCCTTTATGTTTCCCTCGTACATGGCGATTTTTACTCGGCATATTGATCGGGACAAGGAAGGTGTGGAGTGGGGCGCTTATTTTACTTTGGTTGATTTGGGCGCGGCCTTGGCCGCAGCCATTGGCGGTGTTTTAGCTGTGTCGGTGGGTTTTAATTGGGTCATTATTATAACCTCAGCGGCAACTTTTTTGGGTACGCTTTTGATTTTGCCGATTAAAGCGCATATGAGAGCTGCTCATCACGCGGTTAAAGATCCATTAAATTTGCCATCGGTTGGGGAAAATTTAAAACAAAAATAACCCGGTTGTCGGGTTGTTTTTTTAGCTTCGGAGAGGGTGGGATTTGAACCCACGGTACCCTTGCGGGTACACTTGATTTCGAGTCAAGCGCCTTCGACCACTCAGCCACCTCTCCGTGTTGGAAATTCCAAATTTTTAAATTTCCAATTTCCAAAATTGTGGTTGTCAGGATTTTTTGGAAAGTAAAAATTTGCGCTCAGAATTTAGCATAATAGTTGGGAAAAAACAAGGCTTTATTTTATTTTTTTGGTGTGTTACATTAGCTTCATATGACCCTGAAAATTCTTACTCAAAAAATTTCTCTTTTAGAAAAAAAAATTGCCCAGCTTGAGTGCCGAATTAATGTTTCCAATTCTTCTTTGCCTAATAGACAGGGCAGGAAATGGATGATTAAATATCCGCTTTTTGTAGACTCTAAAATTAAAAGGCTTAATGCCGTAATCACAAAAAGCGCTGGTATTTTAAAGAAAAACAAAAAACTTCCTAAAAATCCTGTGGTTTGGCAAAAACAAATTCGTCAAGAATGGAATTAATATGGATTATCTTTTAGACACTAATATTATTTTGTTGCACTTGCAAAAAGGGTTTTTTCGTCCAGTAAAGCTTGATGATGTTTTTGCTGTTTCGGTTATTACCGAAGCTGAGCTTTTACGATTACCAGGACTCGGAGCCGATGAACTAAAAGCCGTCGATGATTTTTTGGATATTTGTTCTGTCCTACCTATAACTTCAGAAATTGCTAGACGAGCCGCTGATTTAGGCCGAACTAGAAAAACTAAACTCCCCGACCTTTTGATTGCCGCCACGGCGCTAGAGCATAATTTAATTTTAGTGACAAAAAATACTAAAGATTTTTTACGAATTCCAAACCTGAAAATAAAAGCAAAAATTTGATTATTAAAATCAAAAAACCGCCTCGTAAAAATACGAAGCGGTTTTTGTTTTTTCCTCCACATCAGCCGATCAGATTGATTCGTGTTTCAATCACGAGACACCTGAGCGAGAGAGCGACAAGTTTCTTGTAATGAAAACGAAAAAGATTCTGACCGACTGGTGTGGAAGAGTGAATTTTTATTCACAGCGGACGATTATTTTGGGATTTTTTCGAGATTTTTGGTCTGGACAAAAAGGCTTTTTTGTGTTAGATTTTTATTACTCCCCCACTTAATTTATTATTAAGTGTTTCCAATATGGATAATCAACAACCAACCAATCAAGATTTAGCCAAAGCAATTAAAAAGTTGTCTAAAACAACTCAAGATATTTTGTGTTCCGTTAACAAATCATTTTCTGAAATTGAGCAGAAAATGAATGGCTTCATCACAAAAGATGAGCTCAAATTTGAATTTGCTAAGTTTGGAGCTAAAATGGACGACAGATTTGATAAAGTTGATGAAAAAATTGCCGAAACCCGCGGCGATTTAGTTAGTATGCTTCGTAAAGAAGACGCCAAGCTCGGTACTCTGGCTGGAAAGTTACTTAAACACAAAGTTTTGCCAACCAAATCAATTCGAGAAGTTTTGGCTATGGAACCGTTTCCACAAAGTTTGTAGGTTTTCATTGAAGTGAAAATTTTGTCTTTTTTCAAAAAATAATCCATTTTCTACCCTTGATTTTTTATTCTTTTTGTGATAAGTTCGAAGTACTCCCCATTTAATTCTTCACTAGATATTTTAATATGGGCAAACAGCCAACCAACCAAGAAATTTTGGAAGCAATCAGCACCTATTCTTCTAATGTCGACGATAAGTTTAAGCAAATAGAAAACGATATTTCTATTATTAAAACTGATGTTGCTTGTTTAAAAACTGACGTCTCGGGCTTAAAAACCGATGTCGCTAGTTTAAAGATTGACGTCTCGGGTCTAAAAACCGATGTTGCTGGTTTAAAAACCGACGTCTCGTCTATTAAGTCAACTTTAAACACCCAAGTGGTTACCAAAGAATATCTTGATCAAAAGACGGCCGAAATCCGCGGTGATTTTACCATCGCGCTTCGTAAGGAAGATGGTAAGTTGGGCGTTTTAACCAATAAATTAGGCAATCGGAAAGTTTTATCAGCCGCCGACGTCCAAGAAGTTTTGCTCATGGAACCGTTTCCACAAAGTTTGTAAGTTTTTATTGGGTTTACACTGGCTTAAAGCCAGTGTTTTTTCTTCTCAAAATTCTCAAGTTTGTTACGAAATCACCTCTCCCCTAACCCCTCCCCGGAAGGGAGGGGGACACGATGGTTGGGGTAGATGACATTTGTTGATTCGTAACCCTTAAGAATTTAATTGAAGAGGCAGAGGTGCAATCTGCCAGGTTTCGAGTGCGTGCCCCTCGACAAGCCAGGGCTAACGCATTTAAATTCCCAACAAAAACGAGTATTGACAAGATTAATCAAGTCGGGAGTTACTAAAAAACACCTTTTCGACGTGACAAAAAATGATTTTTGTTAAAAACATTGAGGATTTAAATGCGTTAGCCCT
>JAZDEQ010000074.1:0-14833 GCA_043808565.1 Candidatus Uhrbacteria bacterium
CCTCTAGCAAAACCAGCTCTTGCGTATAATATGTATGATATTTGGTGAATATATTAGCGGAGAGCCGTGTGCGGGAAATCCGCCTGCACGGTTCAACTAGGGGTTTCAAATTATTGTTAATTTAGGAATCTACTATGAAATACCCAATCGTCCTTTGGGACGCCGATGGCGTGACTTTAAAAAATTCTCGATTGTTCAGCGAACAGTTAGAGATTGATTATGGGATTAAAACCGAAACCGTTCTGCCTTTTTTTAAAGGTGTTTTTCGCGAGTGTTCGGTTGGTCGAGCGGATTTGAAAGTTGAATTAGCAAAAGTTATTGGCGAATGGGGCTGGCCGGGAACAGTGGGAGGGTTAATGGATTACTGGTTTTCCAAAGGTACTTTAGTCGATCAGGAAATGATTAAATTTATCGAAACCGTTCGCGATTCTGGCAGCCGGTGTTTTATGACCACTGATCAAGAAAAATATCGCGGCGAGTATTTAAAAAATCTTTTGGGTAATGGCCAACCTTTTGAAAAGATTTTTTATTCAGCCGAAATTGGTACTTTAAAAAAAGATCCACTGTATTTTGATTACATTTATCGATTCATAAACGAGACTCTGTCAGATACCCCCCTCGATCATTCACAAAGGATCAATTTCTCTTTATCGATGATGATGAAAAAAATATTCTGGCCGCTAAAAATTTTGGTTTTGCCACCCATTTTTTTCAGAGTTTTGAAGAGCTGAAAAAGATTTTATGAAAAATTTTCGCGTTTACGGTTTTCGGCCATACAAAGTTGCCGTTATCCACGGCGGTCCGGGTGGTCCTGGTGAGTTGGCTTCGGTGGCCAGAAAATTAGCGAAAAGTTTTGGTGTTCTTGAACCTTTGCAAACAAAAGATAGTGTCAGCGGTCAAATCGAAGAGTTAAAAATAACTTTGGACAAACACACTCAATTACCAGTCGTTCTAATCGGTCACTCTTGGGGCGCTTGGCTGGCTTTCTTGTTTGCAACTCAATATCCGAAATATGTAGAAAAATTAATTTTGGTTAGCAGTCCAGCCTTTGAGAAAAAGAGTAAGGATAAAACCGAAAACGAAAGGTTGGGTCGTTTAAATATCAGTGAACAAAAGAGAATGAAGGAATTATTAGATGTCTTACAAAAACCTGATAAACAAGCCAATAAAAAATTTCTTGAATTAGCCAAGCTTGCGGCCAAAGCCGATGCTTTTGACCCCGTGCCTCATAAGTCTGATTTAATCAAAGCCCAAGTCGAAATTTTTCAAAAAGTTTGGCCAGAAGCTGATAAAATGCGGGTCGATGGTTCGCTCCTCAAACTTGGAAAAAAGATTTCTTGTCCGGTTTTAGCCATTCACGGTGACCACGATCCGCATCCTTATAAAGGTGTAAAAGAACCTTTGTCTAAGACAATAAAAAAATTCAAATTTGTCCTGCTAAAAAAATGTGGCCATCGACCGTGGATAGAACGACAAGCCAAAGAAGAATTTTATCGAATTTTAAACAAGGAAATTGTTTAATGATAATATGAATCAAGAGAAAGATTTTTATCAGGTATCCCTAAAAGCTATTATAAAAAATGATCAGGATGAGATTTTGCTTTTGGCTGAAAATTCAAATAGTAATTCGGCTGGTTTTTATGATTTGCCGGGTGGTCGCATTGCTGTTGATGAATTTACCACATCATTTATTGATATTCTAAAAAGAGAAATTACGGAAGAAATTGGCAATGTTAAAATTGATTTCAGTCCACAACCAGTTGCTGTTGGTCGTCATTTTATTCCGGCCGCAATTTCTAAAACCGGTTTTGACATTCATGTTTTGTATTTATTTTTTGAAGCAAAATTTGTAGGCGGCAAAGTCGTTATTAGCGACGAACACACTGGTTTCAAGTGGGTCGATTTTTCCAAAGAAGAGCCAAATAAATTTCTTAAGTCTGGAAATTTAGAAGGAATAGAAATGTATTTTTCGGAAAAATTTTGATTTTAATTTATGACTCAAGGCGAAATAGCAAAATTTTTTAAAGATTACGAGCCGTTTCGTCAGCGAACCATTGTGATTGTTGACTTTGGTAATGTTGAGAAGTGGAAGAATAGTTTAAATTGGAAAGTTGGGGTTCCAGAACTTGCTAGATTGGTGAAAAATTTTTCTACCGGAAAAGTTTTTCTTCGACGTTTTTATTACGGAGCAGATTTTGGAAAACACGAATCAAACCAGATTATGACAAGATGGTCAGAAGAAATTTTAAATCGAGCAAAAATAAATGGTTTTGAGGTGGTGGCTAAACGAGTTAAGTATATTTGTTCAAAAGATAGTGTTTTTGGTTTTGAAAAGAAATGTGATCTTGATGTAGAGATGGCCATTGATTTAATTCAGGAAAGAGATAATTATGATACTATTGTTCTTTTTTCTGGTGATGGAGATTTAGTAAGAGCCTTGGAATATTTGGAAAAAGAATACCGGAAAAGAAGTGTTGTTATGAGTGCCCGCGGCCATATTGGCCGCGAGGTTATCGACGCACAAAAAACCGGAACAATATCAGAGATTTTATTTGCCGACGATTTTGAATACCGATTGAACATGGAAAGATTTGTTCGAAGATAATCAAAAACTCGCCCTGGCGGGCGAATTTCGATCAAAATCCGGTAAGCCTGCGAATTACTTCGTAACTTACATTCATAATATTACATCTTTTTTTGTCATCGTCAAGATATCCACAATATGAAAGCCATAATTTTAGCCGGTGGCACGGGTACGCGCCTCTGGCCCATGAGTCGCGAGAAAAAGCCGAAACAATTTTTTGAGTTAGTTGGTGATGAGCCTTTAATCAAGGATACTTATCGTCGGCTTTTGCGATTTTTTCCTGAGGAAAAAATTTATTTTGCCATTTCCGCGCCTTTGGCTGATTTATTGCACGAGCATTTTCCTGACTGGCCGGCTGAGCGAATAATTATTGAGCCAGAAAAACGCGACACTGGTCCGGCCATGGGTTATGCCGCGGCTTTGCTTGAGCTCGAGGACCCTGATGAGCCAATGGTTTTTATTCCGTCTGATCATTACATTGGCGATGAAGAAAAATTTTTCCGCTGTTTGGCAGTTGGCGATCAACTTATCCGTGAAACCGGAAAAATGTTAGATATTGGGGTAACCCCAGCTTTTCCCAGCACGGTTTTGGGTTATACAAAAATCGGTGAAATTTTTCGCGAGGTTGATGACGTTCGGGTTTTTAATTTTGCCGGTCACACGGAAAAACCATCATATGAAATCGCCAAAAAATATCTAGAAGATACCTCATATTTGTGGCACGCGAGTTATTACATGTGGACACCGCGGAAGTTTATGGAGGCCTTTGAAAATTATGCTCCGGAGACGGCGGTGATTTTACGCGAAATCCAAAAAAATATTCCTTCACTCCACGACTCCACGACTCCACGACTCCACGACTTGTACAATCAATTACCAAAAATTTCTTTCGATTATGCCGTGACCGAAAAAATGAAGCCGGCCGAGGTTTTAATTATCAAGGGTGATTTTGGTTGGAGTGACATTGGGGCTTGGGACACTTTGTACGATCATCTTTCATCACCGGAAAAAGAAAATATTAGCAAAGGCCAAAACATTTTGATCGATACCCAGAGTTCGTTGATTTATGCTCCGGCCGGAAAAACCGTGGCGGTGATTGGTATGGAAAACGTGGTAGTGGTTGATACTGGCGACGCCCTTTTGGTTTGTCCTAAAAATCAGGCTCAACGAGTTAAGGAAATTATTACTCAACTTAAAGAAAATAATTGGCCGGAAGTTTTATGAAAAATTTGGCCCGCTATTTAATCATTTTTTTAGCCAGCTTTTTTTTGATCGGCTTTACTTTAGGGGCGTCTTTTATTTGGGATGCTTTTTTGCGAACGCCAGGCCGAGGGGCTCCGGAAATCGTCATTTCGATTACCGAAGGAGATAATGTGAAAGGTATTAGCTTGCTTTTACAAAAAGACAATTTAATTCCCAGTCGTTTTGCTTTTGAAATGTATGTTCGTTTGTCGCGAACCGAGCGCTTGTTCCAGCCAGGTGATTTTACTTTAGATGAAGGCATGAGTTATGCGGCAATTGTTTCAGCTCTTACTTCAGCTGTGCCCGATGAAGTGACAGTAGTTTTTCCTGAAGGTTTGAATTTAGAACAAATGACCGGCCGAGTGGAAAAAGCTTTTGGGGCGGGTTGGGGTAACCGATGGCTACAAAGTCTTGATGATAAAAAATGGTCAGAAATTTATTCTTTCATTTCTGACGATTCACTGGAAGGTTATTTGTTTCCCGATACTTATAAAGTTTCCCGAAACGGTTTTCCTGATTCTTTGACTTTTAAATTGCTAACTAATTTTAGTGAAAAATTATCGCCAGAATTACGCGTGGAAATTTCTCGCCAAAGCAAAACTATTCAGCAAATTCTTACCTTGGCTTCGATTGTCGAAAGAGAAGTCCGAGGTGATGAAGATCGAGCCAAAGTCGCTGATCTTTTTTGGCGGCGGCTGGAGGCTGGCATGGCTCTTCAGGCTGATTCGACCGTTCATTATGTAGTCGGTAACGATGGAGACAGCGCTTATACTTCTGGCCGCGATCGTTCGGTTGATTCGCCTTACAATACTTATTTGTACCCCGGTTTACCGCCAGGGCCGATTTGCAATCCCAGTCTTTCATCAATTAAGGCCGTCATTTATCCAATAGCTAATGAAGCCTGGTATTTTTTGACCGATAGCGAAGGCAGTGTCCATTACGCTCGAACCAATGATGAACAAAATACTAATAAAGTTTTATATTTAAAATAATTTCGTCGCACAAACCGTGCGATCGCCTGGATTATGCTACGTCGTTTATTTATTTTTAGTTTTTTCGTGATTTTATTAAGTCTGCCCTTTGGTTCGGCTCGCGCCGAAGAAAATCTTGGCGGTTTTGAAATGGAGAGTATTGATGCGCAAGTCAAAATAAATTCTGACGCGACTTTTGAAGTTACCGAAACTATTACTGGTAATTTTTCTGATGAACGGCATGGTTTATATCGTCAGATTCCGAGATTTTATAACGAATATCTTATCATTCACAAAACCACACCGATCGAAGTTTTAAGCGTTAAAAGAGACGGTCAGGCTGAACCATACGAAACCATTGCCAGCGGAGCTTCGTTGACGATCAAAATTGGTGATCCGGAAAAAACTTTTAGCGGGCCATTTGTCTATGAAATTAAATATCGTTTAGCTCGAGCCATAATTTATAATAGTGACGGAACTGTTGATTGGTATTGGGACATCGCCGAAGATCAGTGGGAAACATCAGTTGAAAATATTACTGCCACCATCAGTTTGCCCGATGGTTCTAAACTCAATTCGTCTGAATGTTTTGGCAGTCATGTATTAGCCGATGGTCGAACTTGTGAAATTTCTTCTCAAAAAAATGAAATTATTACCTCGTCAAAATATTATTTAACCGCTCTAATTAAATTTGTTCCGCCAGCAGATTTTTATTGGCCGAGCCAAAGCGCTTTGGTAAAAAATTTTTTGAGCGACAATTGGGACATGGTTTTTTTGTTAGTGCCAATTTTTGTTTTCTTTTTTCTTTATCAACGTTGGTCAAAAACCGGGCGTGATCCCAAAGCCAAAAAAACAATTATCGCCGAATATGAACCACCAGCCAATCTTTCGCCTTTTGAAGTTTCCTCCCTTTATTATTCTGGTTTAAAAGATACGGCCGTGACCGCGACAATTGTCGATTTGGCTGTGCGTGGTTATTTGCGAATTGAGGAGATAAAAAGAAATAGTGATTGGCTCCCGGGGGCAAAATATAAATTAATTCAAATTAAAGAAATCAACGACAAACTTTGCGATTTTGAAAAAGATCTTTTGGAAAAAATTTTTGCTGACGGTAAAGAACAACCGCTTTCTGATTGTCGAAGTAAATTAATTAAAGTTCGGCTCAGCATGGATAAAGCGGTTTGGAAAAGTTTGATTAGCCATGATTATTTTCCTCATGATCCTGACAAGGTTCGGGCCTGGTATATTGGTTTTGGTGGGGTGGCCATGGTTTTGGCTTTAATGACTGGTCCACTTTTTATTAGTTTTTTTGAACGTTATTTTATGGCCATTGGTTTTGGTTTGGCGGCCATTGAATTTTTTGTTTTTACACCTTTAATGTCCCGACGAACGGAAAAAGGCGCGGCGACTTTAAATAGAGTTAAGGGTTTTAAATTATTTTTAACCACCGCTGAAAAATATCGTTTGCAATGGCAAGAGCGTGAAGGCATTTTTGAAAAGTTTTTGCCCTATGCCATTGTTTTTGGCGTGGCCGATAAATGGGCCAAAACTTTTGAGGGCTTAATGCAAACCTCCCCGACCTGGTTTCATGGTTCGGCTATGGCTTTTTCTTTTTCTGATTTTAATCACAGTTTAAATTCTTTTGTTTCAACTACAACTTCAACCACCACGCCATCTTCATCGAGCGGCGGTTCATCGGGTGGTGGTTTTGGTGGAGGTGGAGGTGGAAGTTGGTAAAAAAAATAAACCGTTGGTTAAGGCTGGCAGTTTTTTGCTTTTTTGAAGTTAGAAAAAAATTAAATTAAAAATAAAATTAAATCCGCTTTATTAAAGCGGATTTTTTTACGAATATTTTTTGGTTCTTTTTATTTCACGTCTTCCAAATAATAACCCGTTCCCACTACCCAACCAAAAGGTGAGAAGAGTAAGCTGTAAGCGCGTTTGGCTTTGGCTGCGGTCTGCTCTTTTTTGGGATACCAATAATCAGTGTAACCGCCACCTGGCTTGGCGCCATTTTTCAAAATTTCTTGAATGTAATTTACACCATTCAAACTAGCATTATAACGATTGGTACCTTCAACCGCACTGCCATAGAGAACAATGTTTACGCCTTCGGTTGTGTCGGCAAAAAAATAGCCAGATTCATTTTCGCCATAACGTAAATCGCGTAAAAGATCAGCGCCCAACTCTTTGGCTTTTTCCATGGTGTAAATACCTTGCTGTTGTTTTTCATAAATCGTTTGGAGCAAGCTAACCGCGGTTTGGACTTCGTTTTTGATTAGCACATCTTGAGCCGAAACCGTCATTTCAGTTTTTTGTTTTTCCAGTAAGCCGTTGTAATATTTACCGAGGCATGATCCGCCCCAAGCCGCTAGAATGACAATTACCAAAACAGCCACCAGGTGAATTAAAAAAAGTTTATTTTTCATAAAGAATTTTTTTAAGAGTTATTTTAAATTATTAGATTGCCATGTCGCTTAGTGGCTTCGCTCCTCGCAACGACGATGGTGTGAATCTCCCTTCAACCCCTTAAACCCCTTCCGTCCCTTCCAACCCTCCCAACATTATACAGCTTTTCCGTCTCATGATAAAATAATTTTCGCTGTGAATAATATTGATTATCAAAAAGAACTTAATCCCGAGCAACTCGATGTGGTTTTACATGGCGATGGCCCGTGTTTGGTTTTGGCCGGAGCTGGTTCGGGCAAAACTCGCACCATTACCTATCGGGTGGCCTATTTGTTAGAACAAGGCATTAATCCAGAAGAAATTTTGCTTTTAACTTTTACCAACAAGGCGGCTAAGGAAATGCTGAATCGGGTTACGGTTCTCACCTCTCCCCAGGCCCCTCCCCGGAAGGGAGGGGTTGGAGACGCACTCTCCCCTCCCTTCCGGGGAGGGGTTGGGGGAGAGGTGTTTGGCGGCACCTTCCATTCTGTTGCCGCGCGCATCCTTCGTTCTTATGCTCCACTCGTCGGTCGTTCACCTGGTTTTACGATTCTTGACGAAGATGATTCGCGTTCGTTAATTAAATTATGTTTAAAAGACGCTGGAGCCGATGGCGCGCGTGACAAACGTTTTCCTTCACCCCAAGCTTTTCAGTCCCTTTATAGTTATTCACGTAATGCCGGATTAAATTTAAAAGAGGCTTTGGAACGGCGCAATCCGGCTTGGTTTTCCGTAGTGCCAATTTTGGATCACGTGGCCGAGTTTTATGAAAATCGCAAGCACGAAGCCGATGCGGTTGATTTTGACGACTTGCTGATATTGTTTTTAAAACTTTTGGAAAATAATCCTGAAGTATGTCAACGTTTGGCTACGCGTTTTCGTTATGTTTTAGTTGACGAGTTTCAAGACACCAACCGTTTACAAGCGCGCTTGGTTCAAAAACTGTCTTCGGTTCATCGAAATTTATTAGTCGTTGGTGATGACGCGCAAAGTATTTATTCTTTTCGCGCGGCTGAAATAAAAAATATTTTGGATTTTCCCAAAGCCTATCCCGAAGCTAAAGTTTTTCGGTTAACCGCCAATTATCGTTCGTCACCGGAAATTTTATCTTTGGCTAATGCGATTATTAAAAATAACACCAATCAGTTTAAAAAAGATTTGTCAGCCATCAAGGTGACCGGTGCCAAGCCTCAAGTTTTTTCTTCGCTTTCGGTTTTTGATGACGCCCGGCGCATAGTTAAAGAAATTTCTCGTTTAAAAAATTCCGGCACTTCAACTAAAGAAATCGCGGTTTTGTTTCGGGCGGCTTTTCATGCTCAACCATTGGAATATGAATTAATGAAGCAAGGGATTCCTTATGAATTTCGTGGCGGTATGCGTTTTTTTGAGCGGGCGCACATTAAAGATGTGGCCGCTCATTTGCGAGTCATTGCCAACCCGCGCGACGAAGCCGCCTGGCTTCGAATGCTCGGTCTTTATCCGGGCATTGGTGCGGCCACGGCCAGTAAAATTTTAATTCAAGCCCGAAGTTTTGAAAGTTTATCTGAGGCTTTATCACCCAACGGCATTGCGCCGTCGCGAGCCGCTAGTGGTTGGGATTTGTGCCGCGGAGTTTTAGTTCATGTTTTAACCGCCACTCAGCCTTCAGAAATGATTCGAGCTGTGGTGGCTCGTGGCTATCGTGATTATCTTGAAGCCGAGCAACCAGACTTTAAAGATCGTTTAGATGATTTGGAACAGTTTGCGACTTTTGCCGAGTCGGCTGTAGATTTAAAAACTTTTCTTGACGAAGTAACCTTGGCCGAAAATTTTAGCGGCGGTCAGTCAAACTTTGGTGAAAAAATTGTTCTTTCAACCATTCATCAAGCCAAAGGTTTAGAATGGGACGCAGTTTTTGTTATTGGTTTGCGTGAAGGTTTTTTTCCCAATCCGCGAGCCATTGTGGAAAATGAAATTGAAGAAGAACGACGATTGTTTTACGTGGCCGCCACTCGAGCTCGCGAACATTTATATTTAACTTACGGTATAAATGACAGTCGAGGCAACGAGCTGTCTTTTAGCGAACCTTCAATGTTTTTAGCTGAACTGCCGAGAGGCGTAACCCAAACCCCACCAACCGATCGTGCCCTCACCCCAACCTCTCCCCAAGGGAGAGGGGCTTCGTCGGGCTTCTCTCCCTGGGGGAGAGATAAGAGAGAGGGGTGGCAAAAGGGAAGTTGGGGCGACTACGATGAACCAACGATTGTTCTTAATGATGACGGCGAAACCATTAAAAAATCCAAGCCGATTAGAACTAGTTTTTTAAGAGATATTGATGAGCTATAATAGTCGTGGAGTCTTGGAGTGATGGAGTCGTGGAGTGAAGGAATTTTATTTCCTGATATTTTTGGATTTACGCGTTAAGAGGTTTGAAGTCGTCTAAGGAATCAGCTTTCGCTAGGGCTACGGTTGTCATGAGAAGTAAATTCTTTATCCCCAAACCCCAGTCCCTAATCCCCTAAATGTGTAAGTTGTAAAGAACAAAAAAGTCCACCACTCCACGACTCCAAGACTCCACCACTCCAACACTTCACCACTTTTAATATGTACCCCCACCACTGTCGCCAAAAATCTAAATCATTTTTCTGCCGGCCAATTTTTAGTTTTATTCTTTTAGGCATCGCCGCTCTGATTTTATTTTTGGCCGGGCTTTATCATTTACGTTCTGATGAATGGAAAAAAGGCGAAGAAGAAACAACCGAAGTTTTGTCTGGTTCGATTAGTAATTTAATTCCCTCGGAAAATTTATCACGTGAGGCCACGATTAAATCTCTTTCCAGTGGTCAAGAAATTGGTTTAGCTACTCGAGGTCTTGATAAAGGTGTTTTTTACCACACGGTTAAAATTAATTTACCAGCCATTGATCGGGAAAAAGAATTTTATGAAGGCTGGCTTTTGCGTCAAGCACCTTATGATTTTTTTTCCACCGGCGAAATGATTACTAACGAGGTCGGAGAATTTGTTTTAGAGTGGACTGATACTCATGATGATCTTGATGATTACAATCAAGTGGTAATTACTCGCGAGGCTCGTGATGGCAATTCAGTTCCCGGGGCGAGGGTGGCGGAAGGTAGATTTGAATAATTTTTTAGTTTCTGATAAATTATTGATATATTTTTTCATTATGCTTACTAAAACTTTGGTTCAAAAACCAGCCGCTATTAAAATGCACGAGCTTCAAAAAGAAGTTAATCTTTTGCGTTCTTGCCTTACTAGCTTTTTGGGCGAAGACCCAGAGGGAAATTATCGTCCAAAATTTATAAAAGATGTTTTAGCCTCGGTTGAAAAAAAACCAACCCGAGTTTTTCTCGGAGCAAAAAATTTTTTAAAAGAAATTGAGGAGCTATGATAATTTTGGTTTATCATCAAGATTTTTTAAGTTCAATCAAGAAATTACCACTGTCACAAAAAAGAAAATTAACCAAACTTTTAGAAATCGTCTCAAGCAATCCATTTCATTCCCTTTTACACACCAAACGTTTATCTGGCGAATTGACAGGGATTCTTTCTTTCAGAATTAGCCGAGATTGGCGAGTGCTGTTTCGTTTTTTGGATCACGAAACAATTCAATTATTAATAGCCGCCCACCGAAAAGATATTTACAGATAATTTAATCTTCTCTCCCTGGGGGAGAGATAAGAGAGAGGGGTTGGGCGGGGGAGAAATAAGGATTTGTAGTGTCGCTTGACGCTCTTTTTTTTATCCTGTATTTTACAGCCACGAACCAAATTCAAAGCCCCTCCCAAGGGCTTGGCAACAGCGGTCAGAATGTCTCCTCCTCATTCTGACCCGCGAGTGCCAGGCTCTTAGGGTGGGTTTTTTTGTTTACCTTCTCTTGTATAGTCAGAAGGTAAACAACCCCGCCGTAGCTCTGCCACAGAGCGAAGGAGGGTGCATAAAGGTGTTACGAATTACGAATTTTTACGAATTCTACTAATTAATAAGGAAGTAGATTATTTTTTTATTACCAATATTCGTAGCCAATTCGCCGTGCCCGCCATAGTCCGGCCTGTCCATCGAAGCTCGGTGAAGGTGGGTGATGGCGGGTAGATTAGTAGGATTTGTAGCCAAATTAGTAGATTAGTAACCCCCCGAAGGCCGCCCACCTTGACAAAAATATAATAATTTGCTACGATAGCTCGTTCTGAAAATGACTAAAATTCCACCAAGAAAACCAACAATTATTGCCTCTTGTCTCGCCGTAGCCCGTCGCGAGCGAAGGCGGGTCGGTGCCTTTAATGCCTTAACCCCAACCAAATTCGTAACCAATTTGCTGTGCCCGCCATAGCCCTAGCGACGGCGGGTAGATTAGTAGGATTTGTAGCCAAATTAGTAGGTTAGTAACAACAAGCAGACCGTCGCCCTCTAGAACGGCTCGACATCCTTTTGACATGCCTCCTCCTCATGGCAAAGGTTGATGTCAGGCCATTCCAGTGAGCGAATCTTGTCCCACGCCCTCTCCCGTCGCCACGACGGGGGAGGGTTGGGGTGGGGGCTCACCAGTTCATTAAAAATATTTGGTTCTTCATCCTCTCCAAATGTTTGGAGACGGATAAGAGAACCAATAACCTGACGCCAAAGGAACATCAATGTACGGACAATCCTCGGATTGTCCAATACGGCGATATTCCCAAGGCATACGATACCGTCCCGCGACATAGCGGGCGGTGGTTAGAGAGGTGGCCCCCCTTGTATGGACGGTCCTCGGGTTGTCCACAAAAGGTACGGCCACCAGTCACCCCCGCCCGTAAGAAGGGCGATGTAACAGTCGCCCGTCGAGGGCTCCAGAACAGGTCCCGCCAATGGGGACATTCACAGAAAAACAGAACCACCACCGTAGGGACAACCCTCGTGTTGTCCGTCACTCCAGGAGATTCAGAAATGCGCATCATCGCAATCGTACTCGCGTCCCTTCTCGTGTCCCTCACCTCCAATAGCGCCCTGGCCGCCGTCCCGTGCGCGGCCGTGCCGTGCACGCCGACCACCAAGTCGGAAAGGGAAGCCGCAGCCAAGGCTCTCAGGGATCAGAGGGCTGCCGCAGCCAAGGCTCTTGTCGACCAGTGCGGAGCACTGGCCACCGACAAGGCCGTGGTCGCCCGGGCCAGCCGCGCGATCGAGTCGGCCTCGCAGCACAGGCTGTCCCTGGCCGATGTCGCCTGGGCCGATCCGATGACCTGCATCATGCCGGTCGTCACGCCACAGGCTGGGCAGTGGACCTGGGATGGCTACGGTTGGACCAACCCCATCACTACCGCCAATGCGATCGCAGTCGCTGGGAAGCGTCTCGCCGCCGTGGAGGAAAGGTTGAATGCCACCGACGAGATGTTGGTGGGCGTCGCCATCGACGTCGGTAACCTCACGAAGAGCCAGAAGAGGCAGGACACCTCGATCGATGGGCTCATGAAAACGACGTTCGGACTCAGTGTGGATCACGAAACTGGGCGGTATACCCAGATCATGGATCCCAACAACACGGTAGTCGGCCGACTCGCCAACAACGATGAGGTTCTCTACGGCAACTACAAGATTGAGGGCGACTACCCCACGTTGGTCGATGACTCCGGATCCTACAGGATCCCTGCCGCCACCAGCGTCATGGGACGGCTCGACACCGTCCAGGATGACATCGCCAAGCTTTCGATCCAGCCCAACAGGTTCAGCCTGTTGGGTGGTGGCCTCGGGCAGACCGAGCTCAAAGAGTGTGGTCGGATGACCCGCGGATCCAGTGCTTTCGGCGGCGGCTTCGACCTCACGGTCGGTGGCCACTATGATCGCCTCGTCCTCGGCGGCAACTTCATCGGCGTCGCCTTGAGTGAGAGCCTCGAACGCCCGACCGAAGGCGGTGAACCGGCATCCGACAGGGTGTTGGGATACCGTGTTCTGGTCGATGCGGCCGCTGGCTATGCTGGCGACAAGATCGTCGCCGGTGGCGGCTTTGGCATCCTCACGGGTGCCACCGAGGGTCTCAAGACCGTCGGCTTCGCGGTCACCGGATACGGCGGCTATGTGGTCTCCGAACCTTTCGTCGCCGGGCTTCGGGTGATCTTCGCCCCCAGTTCCATCGACGATGGCCAGACCAAGACCAGCCGAGCCGTCGGCATCTTCGGGACTGCCGGGGTGACCTTCTAGGTTCACCTCGACCCCCCCCCGGCCTCCTCGTGTCAGGTTCCTCTCAACTTTGGGAGGGCGTTCACTTCACTCTGAAGTGGACGCCCTCTCATGCTCAAGTCTCACGATTTTCAGAATTATATTTTATCCACGCCCTCACCTCTCCCCTAACCCCTCCCCGGAAGGGAGGGGAAATGCGTGATAAAATACAGCTCTGAGGATCGTGGTTGCCCTCGGTTTTCAAAACCCGCGGGCATGCCGCGGTCTTAATGGCGTTATTCCTTAGGAGAACGACGTCATTCACGGCACCCAGATCCTATCCCGAGGACGGTAAGGGCAATCCTCGGATTGCCCGCTGTCCTCATTTGTCCCAACCCAATCCACCGGGGGCAGCAAAAGGATAAATCCTTTGCCCCAATCGACCCCCCCACCCATTGGAGAAGCCATGAGAGCCTCCTGTTACCTGATCTCCCTGTTCCTCGGTGTCGCAGGATGCGGCACCAACAGCAGCAACACCTGCGACTCCGGCGCTCCCTGCGCCGCCGACGACACCGACGCCGACACGGATGCCGACGCTGACAGCGACACCGATGCCGATGCCGACGCGGACGCAGACGCCGATGCAGATGCTGATGCCGACGCGGACGCAGACGCTGACAGCGATGCGGATGCCGATGTCGAGGTCTTCACCCTGTGCTGGAAAATTGCCGCCTCTGGCGCCGAAGAATGCGGCGATTGGCTCAATGTCCAGTCAGCAGGCGGCAACACGAACTGCAACCTCAACCAGGCCGAAGACGGCCAGCTCTGGGTATGGGACGACAACTCCTGGTCCTGGGACTCGATCGTGTCCCAAGACGGAGACCTGTCCCAGAACGGCGAACTCGGTACCGACGGCCTCTGCGGCGAGATCTCCGGATCCTCCGGAGAAGTCGTGACGGCCAACACGATCTTCTTTTCCACCGAAGTTCCGGGCGTGCCCTGGTACGGAGTGGGGAACTGGTCGTTCGATCCGATCGACGTCTTCCTGGCCTACGAGGGCACCTTCACACTGAACGGCAGTGTGGTCGTGCCAGACCTCACCTACAATGGCGAACGGGGCGGCGATGCCAGCCTGCCATTCCTCTTGGGGCTCGAACCCCAGAACTACGTCGGCGATCTCGCCTTCACCCTCCCCTAGTCCGTCCCCGGCCGTCTCAGAGCGGTCCACAACTTGAATCCCCTAGACCCACGCGTCAACGGAGAAGGAACCCCTTTTGTTCTTCTCTGGCGCAGGTCTCGGGGTTTTTTCTTTTTTTATCGAATCCTCTCTCCTAACCTCTCCCCTACGTTATTGTTAAGGGGAGAGGGAATGTCAAAATGTGTTAATATTACAATAAACACATTTTGACGTTATTAAAAAAATAACCCACCAACTTCCCCCTCCCCTTAACCCGAACGTAGG
>JAZDEQ010000075.1:0-28901 GCA_043808565.1 Candidatus Uhrbacteria bacterium
GAATATACGAATTTGGTTTTTGTTGAAGGACACAAAGGTTACAAGGAGAGCAAGAGGAATATTTTTTCATTTTCCTTTTGTCACCATTGTAACCTTTGAGCCCAAACATTCGTATATTCGTTACTTTTCGTAATTCGTAACCCATACATTATGTCCAGCCCAATTGAACAAGCCATGCGGCAAATTTGTGAGGAAAAAGGTCTCTCCTACGAAACCGTACTCGAGGCTATTTGTAGTGCTCTAGCTGCAGCTTATCGAAAAGATTTTGGTGATACTAACCAAAATGTTGAAGTTAATTTTGATCCAGCCACTGGTGACATGGAAGTTTTTGATGTTAAAACTGTGGTCGAGGATATGGACCTCGAAGAGTTGGCTAAAAAAGAAGAAGAAAAAAAAGCTCGACTCGAAGCTTTGGCCAAAGAGCGCGAGGAAGCCATGGCTCGCGGCGAAGATGTTTCTACCATGTCTTTTGGCGAGGAAGAAGAAGAGGGTCAAAAATTTAATCCCAAAACCGACATCATGTTATCCGAAGCTCGGGTTTTGAAATTTAGTTCCAAGGTCGGCGATATTTTACGCACCGAACTTTCAGTACCCGGGGATTTTGGTCGCATGGCCGCTATGACGGCCAAACAAGTAGTCATGCAAAAACTGCGTGAAGCTGAGCGAGAAATTGTTTTCAATGAATTTAAAGACCAAGAAGGCAAAGTGCTTAACGGCACAGTCCAGAGAAGGGAAGGCCGAATTGTTTTGATTGAAATTGGTCGAGCCGTGGGCATTTTAAAACCAGAAGATCAAATTGAAACTGAACGTTATGTTACCGGCGATCGTCTAAAAGTTTACGTTCGTCAAGTAGCTTTGGGTAGTCGTGGTCCAGAAATTTTGCTTTCTCGAACCGCCGATGAATTGGTTACGGCCATATTCATGACAGAAATTCCCGAGGTGGCTGAAGGCGCAGTGGAAATCAAAATTGTTTCTCGTGAAGCTGGGGCTCGTTCTAAAGTGGCTGTGGCTACCACTGATCCAAATTTTGACCCGATTGGCGCTTGTATTGGTCAACGCGGCTCGCGCATTCAAACGGTTATTAGTGCTTTGGGTGGAGAAAAAATTGATCTTATCGAATGGAGCGAAGATCCAGCGGTTTTTATTTCTCACTCTTTGGCGCCAGCCAAGGTTACCAGTATTGAATTAGTTGAAGACGAGCACCTGGCTTTAGTTAAAGTTGCGGCCGAGCAACTGTCATTAGCCATTGGCCGTTTGGGTCAAAACGTCCGTTTGGCAGCCAAACTTACTGGTTGGAAAATTAATGTCACCGAGGACGGCAAAGCCAAGGGGGTTGAAGCACCAGACGCACCAGAGGCGGCGGAGGCAGCAGATGCATCGGAGGCAACAAAGATTGAAACCGAAAATGATTCTTTGCCTTCAGCTTCTCTTGTTGAGTTAAACCAAGAGGAACCAGAGAAAATCGAAGAAGAAGCGGAAGAGAAAAAAGAAGACTAGAAAAAAGTTTTTAACACAACTAGTACCAAAAAAGTTGCCTTTGAAGCCTTTGTTGCCTCTGATGCCTTTTATTCCGTTAATTAAATTATGTTTCACACCATTCTTTACCAGCCGCTCTTTAACCTGTTGATTTGGCTTTACAATGTTATTCCGGGTCATGATTTGGGTTTTGCCATCATTGGTATTTCTCTTTTGATTCGTTTAGCTCTTTGGCCATTATCACGAGTTTCTCTGAAATCACAAAAAGCCCTACAAGATCTTCAACCGAAACTTGAGGAAATTAAAGTTCAATATAAAGATGATAAGGAAAAATTGGCCAAGGCCATGATGGAGTTGTATAAGAGCGAAAAGGTTAACCCCATGTCGTCTTGTTTGCCTTTGTTAATTCAGCTACCAATTTTATGGGCGCTTTATCGGGTTCTGAGCGACGGCATGAACATGGAAAGTTTGGTGAATTTGTATCCTTTTGTGGTTCGACCGGAATTTATTAATTTAAATTTTTTAGGTTTTATCAATCTGGCTGAACCGCATGTGGTTATGGCGGTAATTGCCGGTATTTTGCAATTTGTTCAAACCAAAATGCTCATGGCCAAACGGCCACCTAAAAAAGTCCGTAAAGATCCTGGGGCTAAGGATGAGGACATGATGACCCAAATGAATAAATCCATGCTTTATTTAATGCCGGTTATGACGGTGGTTATCGGTGCTTCGTTGCCCGGCGGTCTTACTTTGTACTGGATTATTATGAATGTTTTTGCAATTATTCAACAATTTTTAACTTTTAAGAAAAAGAAGGTTGGTGAAGTTGAGGTGGTTAAGACGTAAAAATGTAGATGGTAGAAAACGTAGATGTAAAATCTGCGTTTTTTGTTTATTTTTTTTCAAAAAGGCCAAAAATCTACGTCTTCTACGTTCTACGTTTTATACGCCAATTATCCACACCAAATTTTTGTCCTCGTGCTAAGATAGCCCTGTATGGATCAGGAGAAAACCACGGCTCTTGAAGTGGCTATTGTCCGAACTTTAGCCTGGTTTTCGTTATTTGAATATCCGTTGACCGCCTTTGAATTATGGAAGTATCTTTATCAGCCAGATAAAAAATATTCTTTGATTGAGGTTGAAAAAACCCTTTCAGAAAGCCAGCGGCTGACGGAAAAAATAAATTTTGAGCGTGGTTTTTATTTTTGGCCAAAAAATAAAGATGATGATTTTGTTTCGGTACATCAAACCAAGTTTTTAGACGCGGCTAAAAAATATAAAAAACTTCGTCGGGCGGCTTACTATTTTTCTTTACTGCCTTTTGTTCGGGCGGTGTTTACTTGTAATAATTTAGATTGGCACAACACGGCGCCCGGCAGTGACATTGATTTATTCATTGTTGTTAAACCAGGAACAATTTGGTTAAGCCGTTTGTTGTTAGTGGCGCCATTTGCTTTATTCAAAAAACGTCCGCATCCTTATTCTACACCCCTCCAACCTCGGGGGAGGGGTTGGGGAGGGGGTGCCGACCCCTTCTGTTTTTCTTTTTTTACCACGGCTGATAATTTAAATTTTAAAAATCTTTTGTTGCCCGAGAGTGACCCATATTTTGTTTATTGGCTAGCTTCTTTAATGCCAATTTTCGACCGAGAAGAGATTCAAAAGAAAATTTGGCAAGAAAATTCTTGGCTAAAAGAAATTTTACCTAATGTTTTTCCGCGTAATATTCATGAAGAAATTCAACCAAAGCATTTATGGGTTTTACCTCTAGATTTTTTAAAAATGTTTGAGGACGCGGCTCGATATTGGCAACAAAAATTTTTACCGTGTGAATTACGCGATACAGCCAATCTTGATTCACGAGTGGTTATCTCGGAGCAGATGTTAAAATTTCATACCAATGACCGACGACAGCATTTTTACGATGAGTGGCAAAAAAGATTGGCAAAAATTTTATGATTCGCGAAAAGCTTGGAAGTTTTTTAACTTATCTTTGTTTGTTTCTTCTGCCGTGGCAAGCGGTGTGGATTTATGGCTATATTCCCCCTCTCCCCGGGGGAGAGGGGTTAGGCCTGCCCGCCACAGCCCTGGCGACGGCGGGGGTGAGGGCAATGGGCGAGGGGGAATATTGGAAGTTAATGATTTACGCGGTTCAGATTTTAATTTTAATTGCTGTATTAGTGCGTGGAAAAATTAAGACCTCGGATTTGCTAAAAAATGTTTTAAAAAATGGTTGGTTATTTTTTGGCGCGGTTTTGATTTCTTGTTTTTTTTCGGTTAGTCCTTATTTATCTTTTGGTTTTTCGTTTCATGTTTTATCGGCCCTGCTTCTGTTTTGGCTGTTGCTTGACGAACGAATTGAAACCAGAAAAATTATTTGGTTTTTTGTTCTTGGACTCATTGTTCCGTGTCTTCTTGGATGGTGGCAGGTTTTGGCTGGTTGGAGTCCAGCGGCAACGATTTTTGGTTTATCCGAACATTTGGTCTCGGTGTCCGGAACAGCGGTTGTCGAAACGGTTGGCGGACGGTTAATGCGAGCCTACGGATCATTTCCACATCCAAATATTTTTGGTGGATTTTTGGCGGTTGGAATTTTGATGATGTTGGGACGAACCGGAAGACGAACGATAAATTTAATAATTTTATTTTTATTATCAGCGACATTGGTCGTGACATTTTCTCGATCGGCCTGGTTGGCATTGATTATTGGCATCGTTTCATTTTTTATTTGGAGTGCGATTTACAAAATTAAAATTCCTCGGAATTTTTTATTCGGTCTCACTGTTGCCTCCGTTGCCATTGTTGCCTCTGTTGCTATATTCCACCCCGCAATTTTTACCCGCGTTACTGCCACCGACCGTCTTGAGACCAAATCGCTCACCGAACGCCAGACTGAATATCAAATGATTGGTGAGGTAATAAAAATTAATCCCTTTGTCGGCGTCGGGGCTGGGGCTTATACAGTCGCCTCGGCGGAAAAATTTCCTAATCACGAGGTTTGGTTTTATCAGCCAATGCATAATTCGATTTTATTAATTTTCGCCGAACTCGGAATTTTTGGGTTGTTGTTTTTGGTGAGATTTTTGTGGGCGGTTTTTGTTCGAATTAAACGTAGGGGCGAATGGCCATTCGCCCCTACGGTAACGATGATGACCACAATGATAATTTTATCTGTTTTCGACCATTATTTGTGGAACGGTTGGGCTGGTTTGGGACCGGTGGCCGTGGTTTTGGCGGTGGGTTTGAAAAATTTGATTAATAAGGATGTTTTTCCATAAATTCGGCGATCGCCGGAATTATGGAGAAAAATTAAAGGACTAGTTGATTTCTTCAAGATAGACCCGATCGGGTCCAAATTGAAGAAATCCAATGTTGACTAGTAGGTTTCTTAAAAAAACTAAACGATCGTTGCTGTTTTGAAGAAAAAATAACACCCAGCGTTATTTTTTTGTTTTATCCACCTATTTACTTGTGTTTTTAGTGGGGGGGGGGGGTAAAATGAGGTTAATTTAAAAATTAATTTTATTTTTTATGTTAGAATTTGAAAGTGTTGGTGAGTTATCTTTTGAACAAATGAAAAATTTAGTGGGAACAGAAGTGACTTTTGCGGTACCGGAACATACTTTAGAAGAACATATGGGCAGAGGTTTAGCTGAAAAAGATTTTGAAGCAATTCGAAAATTTCCAAGATTAAGAGGAAAGATTGAAAAACATAAAATGGATGAAAAAGCCGTAAGAATATCTGCGGGTGTTAGAATTGATGGCAGTGGGCAAACAGGTTGGTCACCAATTTTTAGAACCGATGAAGATGTTAAGTTTTGGGATGTAAAATTAGTTTAGTTTTGATTCTTGACACCACCCCCCAAAATTCTGTAAAGAAAATAACCCGTTAGCAATCTCGTATTTAGAGTGTTAACGGGTATTTATTTAATTACTGGTTGGAGAGGTGAAAAATTTCTGATGGATAGGAAGGGCTTAAACAAAAAAGGTTTTTCGGCCTGTGGAACAGTTAGGCTGGATTTGGGCTGGTGGCCGTGGTTTTGGCGGTTTTGTTGCGAAAATCGGTTTAGATTCTGCCAAATTTCGGTAGTGACAGTAAGGATTTTTTGACAAATTTATGAATTTATGCTAAATTTAAGGCGGTAATATGATTAAAAGGTATTTCGACAATTTAGAAGATAACATAAAAAATGGTAAGGTTTTGGTAATTTATGGTCCAAGAAGAATAGGAAAAACAACCTTGCTTAAACAATATCTTTCAAGGTTTGATGCCAATAAAAAATATAAGCTTGATTCCGGAGACAATATTTTGACTCAACAAATTTTAAGTTCTCAAAATTTTTCTGAAATTTTAGAGTATGTGTCCGGTTATGACTTAATCGCTATCGATGAAGCCCAACGAATTCCCAATATTGGCATGGGTTTAAAAATTATTGTTGATCAAAAACCAGAAATTAAAATTATTGCCACTGGTTCGTCGTCATTTGATTTAGCTAACAAAATCGGCGAGCCGCTTACCGGCAGAAAAATCACCCTGACACTTTACCCGGTTGCTCAAATGGAATTATTGAAAAAGTATAATAATTTTGAATTAAAAGAAAAATTATCCGATTTTTTGATTTTTGGTGCTTATCCGGAAGTTGTTTTGGCTGAAAGTAAAAAAGAAAAAATAGAAATTTTAAATGAAATTGTGTCATCGTATCTCTTTAAAGATATTCTGGCTTTAGAAAACATTAAAAATCCAAATTCTTTGATTAAATTATTAAAATTATTGGCTTTTCAAATTGGTAAACCGGTTTCCATCGGTGAATTAGCTATTCAATTAGGATTAAGTTCACGGACGGTAGAAAAATATCTGGATTTGTTGGAAAAAACTTTTGTTATAAAAACTATTGGCGGTTTTAGTCGGAATCTAAGAAAAGAAATTTCCAAAAAAATAAATATTATTTTTTAGACAATGGTATTCGCAATGCAATAATCGGGCAATTTAACAATTTGGAAGATCGAAATGACGTTGGAGAAATTTGGGAAAATTTTTTAATTGCCGAAAGAATAAAGAGAAATGCTTACAAGGGGAGTTATTTTAATTACTATTTTTGGCGAAATTACGATCAAAAAGAAATTGATTGGATCGAAGAAGGTGATGGTAAAATTTTTGGTTATGAAATCAAGTGGAAAAAAGATAAATTTATCACACCAAAAGGTTTCTCCGAAGCTTATCCAGAAGCAAAAGTTAAAATTATCAATCAAGACAACTATTTTGATTTTATTATTAAATAAATGGGTCAAGCCAGAAAGAAAATACAAAATAACGCCCAACCCGCGTTATTTTTTGTTTTCCACAGGATCCATTGTTTTTTTAGTGGGGGGGGTAAAATGAAGATGGTTTTAAAAATTAAGTTTATTTTTTTTATGGCAAATAAAAACGAAGGGAATAGAACGGCGATCGAAGCGTCTTTGGCCGGTGTTGAAAGAAAAGATGAAACGCCGACCGTTCAAAGAAGGGTGGAGGAAATTAAAGAAAAATTTCAACAGGAGATGGAGCGTTTAGAACCAGAATCATCAGAAGAGGCCGGTGCAAGGTATTTTGAAGACAAGGAACTTTCTGATTTGTTCGCGGATCTTTGTTTAGAAGCAATTGAAATGTACAAACATACTCCAGAAAAAGCTAGAGATTTTGTTTTGGAAGCTTCACAACATTTTTTTTATGACCAAAGGTTTAACCAGAGTAAGGGGGGTAAAAGAGAAGATTTGTCTAAATGGGAGGAAAAAGAAGATGAAAGAAAAGATGATTTTAGATCAGCTTTAAAAAAACTTCTTGCCGAAATGGTTTCAGCTGGTCACAGGTCTTTGGCCGAGAAAATAGTCAACGATCTTAAAATTAGTGGCCAAGATTTTCCCGGGAGTGACGAGAAAAAAATAAGGGAAAATTTAATGGAAGCATTACAGTCTTGACACAACCAGTAAAATTCTGTAAAACTAACCCGTTAGCAATCTGCTGTTTAGAGTGCTAACGGGTGTTTATTTAATTTATGGGTTTAAGGGGAATAAGGGGTAAAAGGGGTTGCAGGGATTTTAAAAAGTAAAAATTCCCCTCAACCCCTTAATCCCCTTCCACCCCTTCCACCCCTCCAATCACTATGACCCTAAAACCTCTTGGCGATCACATTATCGTCAAACCTCTTTCCAATGAGGAGCCAGCCAACAAGGCTGGTATCATTCTCCCGTCAACTCTTGATAAGGCTCGGCCAGAACGCGGCGAAGTTATTGCAGTTGGTCCGGGTCGAATTCTCGATAACGGTTCCCGCGGCTCAATGGATGTTGCGGTTGGTCAAAAAGTTGTTTTCAAGAAATACGCGCCCGAGGAAATCAAGATTGATGGGCAAGATTATTTAGTAATTAATTTGAGCGAAGTTATCGCTATCGTGGAATAATTATTTTGTTACGAATTACGAAAAGTGCCGAATATACAAATTTGGTTGTTCGTAATTCGTAATATCGTATAAATAAAATATTCGTATATTCGTTACTTTTCGTAATTCGTAACCTCATAAATTCCTATGTCAAAACAATTATTGTTTAACGAAGACGTCCGCAACAAATTAAAAAAAGGTGTTGACCAAGTGGCCAATGCGGTCAAAATTACTTTGGGGCCACGTGGTCGCAACGTGATTTTGGATAAAGGTTATGGCGCGCCAGTTGTCACCAAAGATGGTGTGACCGTAGCCAAAGAAATAGAGCTTGAAGATAAATTTGAAAATCTTGGGGCTGAATTGGTTAAAGAGGTGGCCTCGAAAACCAACGATGTCGCCGGTGATGGTACCACCACGGCGACGGTTTTGGCTCAAGCCTTGATCAATGAAGGAATTCGTAATGTGACAGCTGGTACCAATCCACAGCTTTTGCGTCGAGGCATGGAAAAAGGTCTTGAAGCTTTGACTAATGAAATTAAAAAAATTGCCACCCCAATCAAAGGTGCAGAAATTGAACAAGTTGCTTCCATTTCGGCCAATGATAAAGATATTGGCGCCAAGATTGCCGAGGCTATGAGTAAGGTTGGCGAGAATGGGGTGATTACGGTCGAAGAATCTCAGTCATTCGGTGTTGATGTTGAGGTGGTTGAAGGCATGCAGTTTGATAAGGGGTATGTTTCACCATACATGATTACTAATGCTGATCGCATGGAGGCGGAATATAATGATGCCGCGATTTTAATTACTGATAAAAAAATTAGTTCGCTTCAAGATTTGTTACCAGTCTTAGAAAAAGTCGCCCAATCTGGTCGCAAGGAATTAGTGATCATTGCCGAAGATGTTGATGGCGAGGCTTTGACCACTTTGGTTTATAACAAGTTGCGCGGTGTTTACAACACTTTGGCAATTAAAGCCCCGGGTTTTGGTGATCGTCGCAAAGCCATGTTGGAAGACATCGCGGTTATTACCGGCGCTAAAGTTATTTCCGATGAAGTTGGTTTAAAACTTGAGGCCGTCGAAGTTGCTGATCTTGGTCGGGCCCGTAAAGTCGTAGCCGATAAAGATCACACCACGATTGTTGATGGTCAAGGTTCAAAAGAAGCCGTTGACGCTCGCGTTGCAACTTTGAAAAAGCAATTAGAAACCACAGAATCTGATTTTGAAAAGGAAAAAATTCAGGAACGCATTGCCAAACTTTCTGGTGGCGTCGCGGTCATCAAAGTTGGTGCGGCCACGGAAACCGAAATGAAAGAAAAGAAACATCGTATCGAAGATGCTGTTGCGGCTACCAAAGCCGCTGTTGAAGAGGGAATTGTGCCTGGCGGCGGCGTGGCCTTACTGCGAGTTTTGAAAACTTTGGATACGGTTTCGACTATTGGCGACGAACGCATCGGTCTTGATATTTTGCGTCGAGCTCTTGAAGAGCCGATTCGACAAATCGCCGCCAACGCCGGCAAAGACGGTTCGGTGATTGCTGACAAGGTCAAAAACGGTGAAGCTGGTTTTGGTTACAATGCTGAAACCGATGCTTTCGAAGACTTACTTAGGGCTGGAATTATCGACCCAGCCAAAGTCGTCCGTTCGGCTTTGCAAAATGCCGTCTCGATTGCAGTGATGGTTTTGACAACCGAAGCGGCCGTGGTCGACTTACCGAAAAAGGAAGAAGTAACTCATGAACACGGTGGTGGTGGAGGAATGGGGATGTATTAACACCAATTTGTCATTCCGAGCCGAGAGGAATCTCGCCTCGTTACCCGCATTTTTTAATGAAAATTCGGAAATTAAAACCGGCCAAACGGCCGGTTTTTTGTTATCCCCATCAAACCTTGCCAAAATAATGGGGGGGGTAAAATGAGGATAGTTTTTAAGAATTAATTATTTAATTTATGGAAGGCAAATCCGAATTACCACACGGAAGCACAGAGCCAAAACAAGAAACCGGAGTGGAAAGAAATAGAGAAATAGAAAGATTTTTTTTAAGGTTGTTGCTTGCGGTGGAAAGGGAAATAATGGAAAGAAAGGAACGTTTTAGTATAAAAAAAGGACACTGGGAATACGCTCGATTAGAAGAACAAGGGAAACTAGAGGAGAGGCGTTTGGAAAACTTTTGCCGATCAGCCAATAAATTAGCGGGCATAGCCATTGGGGCTGATTATTTTGACGAAGTCGAGACGGCTTTTTTGATAAACAGAGGACTATTAATGCCTTATATAACCACGGAAGACATAAATTTTTTTCGGAAAATTTTAGACGCTTCAAAACGTTACGACGATGTCCCCAATTTGTCAGGGCGTCATCTTTTTTACAGGACTCTTCGTGTAGCGGTTGCAACCACCAGAGATCCTGATTTTAAACCAAAAACCGATTCTCCGCCCGAAGATTTTGCTTTTGATCTTGATAGAGAGGCTTTGGAAGGGAAAGCGGCTTTTTTGAGAAGGAAAATACAAAAGGAAAACGCAGAGGTAAAAGAAATTAGAGAACGAGTGTTTGAAGAAGTAAACACAGAAGCAGAAAAAGTATTTAATTTTTGGCCCAGATTTAAAAATGAAATTTTGGTGATTTTATCTAAACTCCAAATGGATCGAGATAACCTTGTCGGATTTTGGGAAAGATTGCAGAACATTTTGGTTCCAGCGGAGGGAGCTTTACAAGAGGCGCACAGAAATTTTATTGAAACTTTTAAATCGATGATTGAAGCTTGGATGCGAAGGGAACTTGAATTAATTGCCGACGAAAGGGATTTGAGAGAAACCGAGCTTAATCTTGAGCCCCCAGTTTCGAGCGAAGCTACTCCGGGCGAGGTGGAGACAATTAGTCGTGAAACCCACAAAAAAGAAGAAGATTAAGTTGTATAAATTCCAAACCGACCCAAAACGGTCGGTTTTTTGTTATCCACCCCAAAACCTTGCCAAAATAGTGGGGGGGGGGGGTAAAATAAAGGTAGTTTTTTAAGAATTAATTTTATATTTTATGGCTCCAGGATTCCCCGGCGAAAGCGGAATCATCCGCCCTCTGTCAAGAACAGAGGCAAAGAGTGTTAAACAAGAATTAAAAGAAATACAAAAAAGTCGCCCGTTTTTTTATTTAACTTTCTATCGCGATTCAGGTACGAAGGACAGCGGTTATTTTATGAGTCCAGAATATCATTACCCTTTTGAAATGGATTCAGATAGAACCCCAAGAAAAGAAAGATCAAATGAGGCAAGGGCAGAATTAAGTGCGGAAAACGAAGCCGCGATTGAAGAAGTAATAAAACGGCCAGAAATAAAAGGCCGCGCCCGATTTGAGCGAGCAGAGTGTCAATTAATCGTTGATAATGATAGTTCAAACTTCCCCTCAGCAGAAGCCCGAAAAGAATTCCAAGCTTCTTTATTAAAAGCGTTTGAAGAAAAAGGAATCGCAGCATTTTATGTGCAAAGTTTAGGTGATGATTCGCTGATTTGGGCAGTGGTCGATAAAGCTGTTTTTGATGCCGCTAGGGACAACCCCCAAATTAAGGCTTGGTAATTTTTGACTAATTATGGGTGAACAAAGATTTGAAAGCGAAGAGAAACCCACGGCCTTTGATACAAGAAGATTTAGACCTTTCGTTGATAAAATAGAACCAGGAATTGTTTTCATTCACGCTAGTAAAATTCAAGAATTAAGCGACGAATTAAAAAAACAATTAGCAATTTTGAAAAAATTTAATTCTGATATTGAGATCGATCAAGGCTCTATTTCTGTGGTTGTCGGTAGCGAAAGTTGTTTACAAATTTCTGTCGGAACCTTTTCAAAATCGCCAGAAGGGGAAAAAGAACCCAGCGCCGGAATAATATTAAAAGTACCTTATGGTTTTTTTGAATTAGATGGAATTAGACCCAAAAATTTAGTGCAAATTTTTGTTTAAAAAATATTAAAAACCAGTTCGTCTAAAAAACCGGCCAAAGGGGGCGGTTTTTTGTTTCGCTCTTGAAAAAATGTTTCAATTTGCTAAACTAAACCCATAAAAATTAATCTTACTTTTATGGAAACCCCAACCAATAATCCTTCACCAAAGATTGGTAATTTTGAGGAAAATAAAATTTTTGCCGCTCTTGGTTATCTGGGTATTTTGTGTTTAATCCCGCTTTTGGCCAAGCGCGAGGATGCTTTTTGTCAGTTTCATGGCAAGCAAGGTTTGGTTCTGCTTATCACCTGGATGATTCTTTGGGTTGGTAATATTATACCGATTTTAGGTCAATTGGTTTTTGTCGTGGGTTCAGCCGTTTTATTATTTTTGGTAGTTGTGGGGATTATTCGGGCCTTGAATGGGGAAGAATGGGAATTGCCGGTACTTGGTAAGTACGCGAAGCAGATTAAGTTGTAATGGCTTGGGGGGGGCACCAGAGGCAACGGAGGCAACATTGGTTGGGTTGGGTTGGTTTGAAAGGCAACATTTTTATGTCCGATGATTATTCTAAAATTCCTTACAAAAATATTCTTGCCTGGAGAAAAGGGTATGAATTTGTTATTGAGGTTTACAGAACGATAAAGAATTTTCCTATTGAGGAAAGATATGGAATTGTTAGCCAATTAAGACGAGCGGCTGTTTCGGTTCTGGCAAATATTGTTGAAGGCCGGGCTAAAAGATCGGTTTCAGAAAAAGAATTTTTACGTTTTTTATCAATCGCTAAGGGTTCTTTGTGGGAATGTGAGTTTTTTCTTGGGTTATCAAGGGATTTAGGTTATTTAAATAAAGACGAATTTGCTTTTTTAGAAGATTTACGTTCGCAGACAGCTTATTTGTTACACGAGTTTATGAAAAAAATTAAAAAAGATATGGGAAAAAGCACCGTGTCCGATACAAATGTTGCCTCCGATGCCTCTGGTGCCTCCGTTGCCTAAACAATATGACTGACCTCCAATCCAAAATTCAAGCCCTCCAAGCTCGCGTCCTGCGGACCTGGGGGTTACTTTGACCTTGATCGTGTAAAGATTGAAGTTAAAGTCCTGGAAGCCGAAATGTCAGCTACGGATTTTTGGTCTGAGCCAGAAAGAGCAAAAAATGTTTCCAAAAAAACCGCTGATTTACAAAACGAGTTAAACACTTGGGAGAAAATTAAAAGCGATTTGGTCGAGCTTAATGATTTGGCCGAATTGAATGATGAAAATTTACATCAGGAAATTGAAAATAGATTAATAGAAATCGAAAAAGTTTTTTCAGCTCTGGAATTTAAAACTTTATTTTGCGAAAGTCATGATGTTAACAACGCCATTGTTTCCATTCATGCCGGGGCTGGTGGGACCGATGCTCAAGATTGGGCGGAAATGCTGTTTCGCATGTTGACGCGTTTTGCCGAAAAGAAAACTTTTTCTGCGGAAATTTTGTGGGAATCACGCGGTGAAGAAGCTGGTTATAAATCAATTACTTTTCGGGTGGCCGGGCGTTATGCTTTTGGCTATTTAAAATCCGAAGCTGGTGTTCATCGTTTGGTGCGCATCTCGCCATTTGATGCGGAAAAAATGCGTCACACTTCATTTGCTTTGATTGAAGTTATTCCCGAACTTGAAGAAATTTCTGAAACGGAAATTGAGCCTAAAGATTTGCGCATCGACACTTTTATGTCGGGCGGCAAAGGCGGCCAAAGCGTTAATACAACTTATTCGGCCGTGCGTATTGTCCATCTTCCCACCAGCATCACAGTTTCTTGTCAAAACGAACGTAGTCAACAACAGAATAAAGAAACGGCCATGAAAGTTTTGATTTCGCGTTTGCACCACCAAAAAGAATTAGCCCTAGAGGCGGAAAAAAAACAATTACGCGGCGAATTTAAAAGTGCTGAGTGGGGTAGCCAAATTCGGAGTTATGTTCTTCAACCTTATCAATTGGTTAAAGATCATCGAACTGATTTTGAAACAGCGGATACAGCCGGAGTTTTAAATGGTGAGATCGAACAATTTATTGAAGCTTATCTTAGAAAATTATTGGGCGAGACAGATCGTTGGGCGAAGGAAAACAAAGACCTTGATTCTCTTGATTTCCATGATTGACTTGATTTTGTTTTTTTAAATCATGGCAATCCCCAAATCAAGGAAATCAAGGTTTAGACAACTAACATATGAAACGTAAATATTCAAAAATTTTAGTCACTGGTGGCGCGGGTTTTATTGGTTCGCATGTTGTTGACGCGCTGGTTGGTCGTCGTTTTGAAACTTTTGTGATTGATAATCTTTCGACTGGTAATATTAAGAACGTCAATCCTAATGCCAAATTTTTTAAAATGGATTTGCGAAGTCCGAATTTGCCAAAGTTGATGGCTAAAATAAAACCCGACGCGATTTTCCATTTGGCGGCTCAGTTAGATGTTCGTCTTTCGGTTAAAGATCCGATTGAAGATGCAGATATTAATATTTTAGGTTCACTAAATTTATTACAAGCCGCGGTTAATTCCGGCGTTAAAAAAATTATTTTTTCTTCGACTGGCGGCGCTATGTATCCCGGTTCGCTTCGTCCGCCATATTCAGAAAAAGATCCAGAATTACCGATTTCACCTTATGGCATTGCCAAGCGAACCGTGGAATTGTATTTAAATTTTTTACGCTCAATTCACGGAATTTCTTTTGTGGCTTTGCGTTACGCTAATGTTTATGGGCCACGACAAAATTCCAAAGGCGAGGCTGGGGTAGTGGCAATATTTTCTGAAAAGATGTTAAAAAATTTGCCAATAAAAATTAATGGGTTAGGCACGCAAACCCGAGATTATGTTTATGTTGACGATGTGGTAAAAGCCAACTTGTTGGCTTTAGAAAAAAGAGTTAGTGGTCTTTTTAATATTGGGACAGCCAAAGAAACCAGCGTTAATGAAATTTTTAAAAAAATAAAAAAGTTCACTAAATACCAATTACCAGAAAGTCATGGGCCGGCTTGTCCTGGTGAGGTTTTACGATCGTCTTTGAATTATAAACAGGCGACCAAAGAATTGGGTTGGCGGCCAGAAGTTAAGTTAGACGATGGTTTAAAAAGAATGGTTCAATGGTTTGTTTTGAAAAACGGTTTATGATTGACCCAGAGTTTAAAAAACAAATAAAAAAAGCGGTGGAAATTTTAAAAGCCGGCGGTGTTGTGGTTTTTCCAACCGAAACCGCCTATGGTTTGGCGGCTGATGCTACGAATATAAAAGCTATTCGTCGGGTATCAGAAATAAAAGATCGTACGCCAGTTAAAACTTTTCCTTTGATTGCCGCTGATCAAAAAATGGTGGAAAAATATGCGATTTTATCACCGTTAATTAAGTCTTTGACAAAGAAACATTGGCCCGGAGCTTTAACCGTAGTCGTGCCGGCTCGTCCAGGACGTTTAAAAGAGTTTGCGCTTATTCGTTCTGGAACCTTGGCTGTTCGAGTGTCTTCGCATTTTGTGGCTAAAGAGTTATCACGTCGTCTTGATCGGCCAATTATTTCTACCTCAGCCAATCTTTCTGGTTGGCCAACTTGTTATTCAGTTCGCGCGGTAAAAAAACAACTGGTTGGTAAAAAAAATCAGCCAGATTTTTATTTAGACATTGGTCGATTACTCAAACAAAAGCTTTCAACAATTGTGGAAGAAAAAAATGGCGAAGTTGTGGTTTTGCGATCAGGTGGGATTAAAATTTGAAGGGTTACGAATTACGAAAAGTAACGAATATACGAATGTTTGGTTGATAGTCACGAGGCGAGATTCCTCTGTGGCTCGGAATGACAGAGGGTTTTGTTAAGATTCGTAATTCGTAACAGTTGTATGTTTCAAAATAAAAAATCTTTTGGTCAGAATTTTTTATCTGATAAAAATATTGTTAAAAAAATTGTGGCCGCTGCCGAAGTTAAGGCTGGTGATTTGGTTTTAGAAATCGGGCCGGGGCAGGGAATTCTAACCGAGGCTTTGTTGGATGTCGGAGCACAAGTGATAGCGGTTGAATTGGATAAGGACTTGATAGAACCACTTAAAGAAAAATTTGGCGATAAAATAAATTTGCTTCAAGGGGATATATTGGCAACGAATACTTGGAAAATGATTCGTAATTGTATTGTTGATCGACAACCATATTCCGTGGTGGCCAATATCCCCTATAACATCACCTCGCCAATTTTGGAAACTTTATTCAAAGCTGAACCGCGACCAACTTCAATGACTTTAATGGTTCAACGTGAGGTGGCCGACAGAATTTTGGCTGAACCACCAAAAACCAGTGTTTTGTCCGTTGCTTGCCAACTTTATGCGACTGGTAAAAAAGCGCTTCAGGTACCGCGAGGTGCCTTTCAACCAACACCCAAAGTTGACTCAACAGTTATTCGTTTGGTTTTACGGTCAAATTGGTTAGGTAATATAGATCAAGAAGAAATTTTAAAATTGGTCAAAGCCGGCTTTGCGGCTCGACGTAAACAGTTACATGGTAATTTGGTAAAGGCGGGTTTTGGTTCTCAAGAAAAAATAAAAGGTCATTTAAAAAGTCTGGGTTTATCAGAAAAAGCCCGAGCCGAAAATTTGACGGTTGAACAGTGGGTGGAGTTGTTTGTTGGGTTGGAAGGCACTAGAAGCATTAAGGGCACTAGAGGCACGAAAGGGTTTGGCGGGCTTTAATAACCTTTAATGCCTTTATTACCTTTTGTGCCTTTATTGCCTCTAGTGCCTTTAATGCCTTTCCGACTCGCAGAAAATCCATCCACACCCCCAAAAAACGTCTGTTAACATGGCGTTTTTTTTGTTATAATAAAAATCGTCTATGGCTGATCAATTGAAGATCGACAAAACTCGAAAAAATCTTAAGGCTGAAGAAAAAGCGGCTCTGGTTTTGTTATCAGTAATTAGTGTTTTAGGCGTGACTTTTGGTTTTAAATCTTTCTCAGCTAATTTAAATCGGCCATTTGAAAATCAAATGGCCAAATACACTGGTGAAAAAGTTTTAACCCTTAGCCAGCAAGAAGCCGCTGAAACTGAATTACAAAAAACCATTGATACTGACAGCGATGGTTTGGTTGATTACGATGAATTATATGTTTACAAAACCAGCCCTTATTTAGCTGATTCTGATTCTGATGGTTTTGATGACAAAACTGAAATTTTTTCCAACAACAATCCTAATTGTCCTGAAGGCAAAGATTGTTTAAATAGCACAGCTTTAGCCAGCACCGAAATTCAGGTTGGAACCGAAGCGCCAACTTCTGATCCTTTTGTTTCTCAAGCTTTAAATTTTAATTCCATCCCTTTAACCGATTCGTCTTTTCAAACCCCGGAAGACATTCAGAGTTTTTTTTCGCAAATGGGCGCTACCGAAATTCGTTCTTTGTTGATTTCTCAAGGTGTACCAAAAGAGTCAGTTGACGCCATGACTGATGAAGAAATTATGGCTCTGCTCCAAGCCTCTTTATTAGAAGCCGAAACTAGCGGTCAATTTGATGAAATTTTACAAGAAACTCAAGCGGCTACCGATGTCACAACGTCCGATAATACCAACGGTTCATCAACCAATGAATAAAATCGATATGCGTTTAGCTTTTTTTAGAAAAAAAATTTGGCGTCAAATCTTCTTGGGTTTTTCAATATTTTTTTTGGTAGGTTTATCTATTGGCTTTCCGGCGAGTCAAATTTTAGCCGCTGATGAAACCGGGGGGCCGGTAATAACTTTAGGTGTTCAAGCGGAAATAGCTAACATGACAGCTGATTTACAAAAAACTCTCTGCGATAGTTTTGCGGCGAATAATATTCCAGCACCTCAATGTTCGGCAATTAATCTTTTTGCCAAAAGACTTAAATTAGGTTTTCAGCGCGCCATTCCTTTGTTGCAAGCCTCGGCTTTAAATTTAGTGGTTACTACCAGCCAATATGTTTTAGACCGTTTAGCTTATGATGCGGCGGTTTGGGTGGCCACGGGTGGGGAAGGCGAGACTTCACTATTTACTAATTTAGCTCCTGATGAAGCTTGGAGAACCTTTGGTTTAGATGTAGCGGCTAATGCCGTCACTTCTTTAAGTAAAGACCTTAGTGATTATTTAGATACTGATTTTAATCTTTGCGCTCCGGCCAATCCATTGTTTAGAATTGGTATGCAAATTGGCGTGGTGGGCATTTTCCAACCACCCAAGCCTATTTGCGATTGGCAGTCAATCGCTAATAATTGGACAGGTTTTTACCAAACCATTGCTTCGACAGCCGCCAGTCCATCTGAAGCCATGCTAAACGCCGTGGCTAAAGGTTTGCAACCTGGCCAAAACACGCTGTCTTATTTTGTTCAAACAAATATTCGAATTAAACAAGAAGTTCAAGAAAAAAAAGGTGCATTTTTCCAACAATATTTAAAAGATGATAATTTTCAAAACATTAGCAATATTGTTACTGGCCACGTGGAAACTCCGGCAGTTTTTGTTCGCGAACATTTGTCGACACAAATCAATGAGGCAAAGAATGGTAATTTTGAGGCCGCTCAACAGGCGGCTATTAGTAATGTGGAAATTCTGCCATTGTTTTTAACTCATACCACTTCGGTTTTTGTTAATACCTTGCTTTCAACCTGGTTGTCAAAACTTAAAACCGGATTATTTCCTTCGGATCTTGGGGAAACTGATGTTTTTGACGAAATGTCTATTAATACTAATTATGGCGAGGCGGCCGAGGAATTTTATTCTGATGTTTTGGCCACCACACCGATGTCGCTTGACAATTATAATGTTTTGTCAGAATTTGTTATTTGTCCGGGAGCCGATTCGCGACAAATGAATAATTGTGTCATGGATTCTTCGTTTGCTTCAGCTATTCTTCAGTCTGGTTCAACTGATCTTATGACCGTGGCTAAAGCAGTTGAACAAGGCTTGCTTAATGGTAATCGGCCGCTTTATTCGCCCGATGATTCGATTCATAATCAAGACGCCCAATGTTATACTTATGGTTATTGTTACAGTAATTTAGTGAAATTGCGTAAGGCTAGAATTATTCCTGTGGGTTGGGAAATGGCTGCGGCTTCACCACGAAATTCTTCAACTAATCCAATTACTTTGCGCGAAGTGATAGACGGTTTTAATGATTGTAATAACAACGGTCAACTCGACGCCGAACATCCGTGGTGCCATTTAATTGATCCAAGCTGGGTTTTAAAATATCCCACTCAGGAATGTTTGGCTTCCATGATTAGCGAACAAACCATTAGTCCAACCATGCCTGGTCGTTCTGGGGCTTGTGTTGACGCACCGAGTTGTGTGGCCGAAAACGACGATGGCAGTTGCGGCGGCTATGGTTATTGTACTCGTGAAAAAAATACCTGGAATTTTAGTGGCGATGATTGTCCAGAAGAATTTGCCACTTGTTTGGCTTTTACTAATTCTGATACTTCGGAACGCGGAGCTTGGTTATTTAATTCACTCGATCAAGGCGTTTGTTCAGCTGATAGCGCTGGTTGTGCTTGGTATCGAACCAATAAACATTTAGACAATGCCAACACAACCGATGATACTAGCGATGACAGCTATGAATGGTTGGCCGGTGACGACACTTATCTTACGGCCAATCGTGAAGACGATGTTTTAAGTTACAACGCGGCCGGGGTGCCCACAAATCGAACAACTTATTATTACGATACTGGCGATGATGGAGTGAGAGAAAATTCTTATGAAACATATGCTTACGAGGATCGGGTTTATTTTACTTCTGACGTCCAATCTTGTACCGAAGAAAGTGTTGGCTGTGCCGAATTATATAAAATCGAGGACAATTTTTCTTTAAATGTTTTACGTAATCCCAGTTTTGAAAATAACGACATTGATGAAAACAAAGCTGATTATTGGATCGAACCAACCGTGCCTTCCACAGTTTTTGATTATATTGATGATAGTTCTAGTGCTAAAAACGGCAATCGGAGTTATAAACTTGGTGCCGAAAGAATAGGTCAAACCAATATTCAACTTCAACAAAATACTTTTTACAATATTTCTTTTTACGCTAAGAGCGCTGAGCTGGCCGGGGCGGTAACCGCACGATTTTATTTGTCAGCTTCTGATAATCAAACCGTGGTTGATTTAACTGGTTATAGTTCAGATTGCGATCGAGTAGCCGGCAATCAGGTTGATTTAGAAGCCACAAATATTAGTTCGACGGATTTTCAAAGTTTTGATTGTACTTTTACCACGCCATCTTTTAGTGACAGTCGTTTAAGGCTATCGGCCAATTTATTTTTGCTGGGTCAGAGCAACTCGGCTCCGGTTTATGTTGACGCTATTCAATTAGAAGCCAGAGAAACGCCGTCAACTTTTCACGAAGGTTATAATCAGACGGCTTTAACAACTGATTACCTCAAGGTTCCACCAGTCTGGCTTGATTGCCAAGGCGAGGCCACCGATCCAACCGATTGTGAAAGTTACGCCACGGTTTGTTCAGCGACCGATGTTGATTGTTCTCTATATTCTCCGGCTGATAATGATCCCGATGTGCCAGCCATTTTAGCCGAGGAAGATCAGTGTCCGTCTGAATGTGTTGGCTATACTAGTTATAAACAAGAAGATTCGGCTTATGACGCCGGAGAATATCCGCTTTATTTCATTGCCGATACGGCTGATTCGTGTACTTTGGCTCAAGTTGGTTGCGATGAGTTTACTAATTTAGAAACCGAAGCGGTTCAAAATTTTTCTTACCTGCGAGCTTGCGTTACGCAAGACATGACTACCGACGAGGCAGTTTATTTTACTTGGGAAGGTTCGGATAATACAGGTTATCAACTGGTTTCGTATCAATTATTGGAAACCGATCTTGATTCAGAAACCGTAACTTATAGTCAAGATACTGATAATGACGGAACCATTGATAGTTTGGATAATGACGATGACGGCGATGGTATTAGCGACACAGCCGAAGCGACCACTGATTCTGATCAAGATGGAATTTATGATACTGATGATGATTATAATGATTTAACCAGCACAGAAGATGTTTACGAACGAGATGTTTATAACGTGATAAACGATTCTTACGCCAGCTCGGCCCCTTGTGTTAATTGGCAAGTTGAGAGTGGTAGTAGTTTGGTTTGTCATGATTCGTTGACAGAAATTGAAGACACCGATGAATGCAATGAGCATGAAGATATTTTTTCCAATCCTGATTGTCGAGAATTTTATGATGTGGCCGGCCAAATTCATTATCGTTTGTATTCTGAAACTGTAAGTATTACCGATGATTGTACGGCTTTCCGAAAAACTGATTCTAATTCTGAAGACTGCGCGGCTTCGGGTGGTTATTACACAACCGCCGGTGAGTGTCGTTACTTTGTTTATCCAGCCGAAAGTACCTCTTGTTCAGCTCCTGGCTGTCGCGAATATACCGGTGGTGGTAGCCGCAATTCTTCGGCGATTTTTACCGAATATTTTGAAAATGGCAATTATGATAATTTCGAGTCGACGGCCTCTTTGTCAATTAGTAATGAATCAGTGGCGGTCGATGGACATTCTTTACGAGTAGTGGTAACTAGCGCCACCGATGATTTTGTTCAAACCCAGCAGGATTACACAACCAACCAAGCTGAATGTTCGGATTCGGCTGGTTGTGTTTCTGCCAATAGTGAATGTGTGGTAGCTGAAGGAGATATTGGTTGCGGAGCATTAAATGATTCTTTAGTGGCCGGAAAGACTTATTTGGTTAAATTCTGGGCTAAGGGCACCGGCAGTCTTGAAGTGTCAATGATTGACAATGGCGGCGTTGATGGTTTGCATCATTTTGATGGTAGTGTGACCTTAACTTCAGATTGGCGTTTGTATGAATTGGGGCCACTTGATACTTCAAATGAAAATGATTTTGGTTATTTTGATGAAAATGCGGTTTTGGCTTTTTATCCATCAGTAGTTGGTCAGATTTTTTACCTCGATAACATCGAACTTGAACAAACCGAAGAAGATTTAACTTTGGTTAAAGATTCTTGGGTCACGCCTTCGACTTGTGATCAAACACCAGACGAGGTTGATTCAGCCCAATATTATTTAGGTTGCGAAGAATATACTGATCAAAATAATGAAACGTTTAATATTTATCAATTCACTGATTTATGTTCCGAAGCCGCGGTTGGCTGTTCGGCTTATTATGCCAGCCAAAATTCTTCTTCGGAATATTCTCAACTATTTAATTTAACTTGTTATAACGCCGATGGTGCCGACGCCGATACTGAACCAGACACAGTTACCGAAGCTACCGCCTGCACCATGGATAGCGAAGAGGTGTGTACGATTATTGCCGGCTATAATAATTGTCAGTTTGATTATGAAGGTAATTTGCCAGTACCACTACCAGTGAACATTGTTTTAGGCCCAGAAGCAGTTTACGTGCCGGCCGATGAAATAAAATATTTTATTGCCAGCGATGATTTTTCTTGTACTGCCGAAAACAAGGGTTGTACTGAAGCGGGTGAGCCAACTTATAGCCAAGACAAGACCAGGGTTGAAAGTTTTGAAGCGGTTTATCTATTAAATCAACCTGATAATTACGATGATGTGCTTTGCAGTAATGAAGAATTATTCTGCGCCGAATGGGCTTCGACTGAGGATGGCAATTTCTATTTTAAAAATCCTGGCGATAAGGCCTGTGAGTACAAAACCGGTGTTTCTATTAATAATGTTTCTTATGATGGTTGGTTTAGAACCGGGACTTCGGAGTTTTGTTATGGCACGGGTACCTGTTCGGTTAATGGCAATCTTTGTTCAGAGGCCGCCAATTGTTCAGATGGCGGAGAAGTCTGTCAAATTGGTGTTGGTAGTGTGTGCTCGGTAACCGGAGCCGCTTGTGACAGTGATACGCCCTGTGCTCAAGCAGCCGGTTCTTGTGTGGCCACTGGCGGTAATTACATAATCAACGGTGATTTTTCGGGTATCTGGCTTAACGGTGATGATGATTATGCCGGTTGGGCAGCTACTTGCCAGAGTCAGTATGATTTGTGTTCTGAATTTATCGATCCGCTCGATACTCGAGAGGGTCGAGAAACCGATGGTCAATCTTATTATTATTTGGATAATGAAAAAATTGATGATGCCAAACTTAATGCCAGCGATCGCTGTAATAATCAAGCCGGTCTTCAAGAAGGTTGCGTTTTGTTAAACGACACCATGGACACAGAGTTAATTTACAGTTCTTCACCAAGTTATTTGGTTTCTGAACACGCTGATCTGTTCTTTGGTGAAGATCCGCGTTCTCTACAAGATCCAGTGTCTTGCGATAACTCGGCTGAAGAAGGAATTTATACTACAACTACTGGCACGGCGGTTAACGTTTGTCAGCAACGTTGTGCTTATGATGTTGCCTTTGGTTATGAAATTGCCAATTTACCAACTGTGGCTGGTCCAACCAATCCGGCCGGTACTCGAACCAAATTTTTTGGCGCGGCTTGTGTTTATGATAGCGATTGTCAATTGGGTCTGGATTCAGTTGGTAACGAAGTTGACGGGGCGTGTCTTAATTTAGATATTGATGAAAACGGAGTGGTTGACACCAACGAAAAATTTTATGGGCCAGCATCAAGCATTGATTTAAGTCCCTACGTTTTTGCCGATGATACCAATCGAGTTATTAAAGTTTATCGCGATCGCGAATGTGCCGAGTGGCTTTCTTGCTCGGGTTCTTACACGGCCTGGGATGAAAAGCAAAGCAAGTGGGTAGAGGTTTGTCAGGAATTTGGTCTTTGTGATTCTTATAACGTAAGCGGTGGCGGCGGTTTTTGTAACGGCTGGGTGGTTCAAGATCCGTTGACTTTAAATCGTAGCCGTTATTCAGCTCGTGATGTTTCTTGGTATGGTCTTGATTATGCCGGTTACTCAATTCCGGATCAGTTGCCAGTAGAATTTTACGAACAAATTAATTTGGCTCCAGAGGGTTATTGCACGAATTTAGACGCAATTGATATTTATCAACAGCGAACTTGTGAATCTTTCGATGATTGCGTGGCGGCTCTTCCTAACGATTATCAATATTGGAATTGCACCCCAACCGATGAAATCAGCTCGGCAGTTTTACGAGAAGCTGGCTTGAGAGCAGATGATTATTATTTGGTTTATAATGTCGCGATTTGCGACGAAGCCAATGGTCAAGAATGTACGGCCGGGTATTGTACTGATAATGGTAATGCTTGCTCTTCTGACGAGGAGTGCGCTAACGGTACTTGTATTGTTGGGTATTGTATGACAACCGACAGCGACACCAGCTGTGATGAGGATGCGGATTGTACACTGCTGGGTGATTTTTCAATTTGTTTTGGCGGTCATTGTGTTTGGGATCAGAGCGACGGCACTTGTACTACAGTTAGAGACTGTAATACTGCTCGTTATCCTAATTCCGGAACTATTAATACTACTTGTCAGCCTGGCGCTTTGGCCAAAACCGGCACTTGTTACAATAATTCTTGTTTGGTAGATATTGATGGCGAAGCGTTTAATGAAAACCAGGGGGTTGATAAGAGCTGTCGTGGTTATCCTGAAATCGACGCCCCTTTCCCCTTGAAAGTAGTTGAATTCTGGCTTGATCCATTGGTTTTAGCGACCGGTGAAAAAATTGACGAAAACGTGCTGATTGACGGAACGATTAATACTATTCTTAATCAAGTTACGGCCGTAAATGACCCTGATCAGTTTGACGTTGAACCGTATGATTATATTTATGGTTTTGATGACGCTAATTTTTGCAGTCCGGTGCAAGACGTGCCTGATTCCAATACACCTAATCTTTTTGATGATTGCGATTGTTCTTATGAAAAAGCTGAATACGGCAGCGGCCTAGCCAAAAGATATTATCCTTTGGGTACTGTTGATGGCGTTATGCCAGGAATTTGTAGTGGTGGTTTGGCTCCGGGTTCTTCTTGTAGCACCGATACTGAATGTAATGAATTTAATACCGATGGCACGTCCGGCAATGATGCATTCGGAACCGGTGGGGTTTGCAGCCGTTTAACTCGCCAAGACAGTGTTCATGGTTGGGATGGTTATTGTTTAGAAAAAGATTCGGCCAGCCAACTTTATGGTTCAACCGATAGTGCTGATCGGCCATGTTTGACTTGGTTGCCAATTAACCAATTGGTCGGCAGCCGCGATATGTATGCCAATGCTCTTGAGGCTGGTTTTGGTATTACTGACTCAACTTATTATTGCACTGAAATAGCCCTTTACGCCGATCTTTATCCGACTGGAGTTTCTATTAATACTTCTGATGGCAGCGTGAGCGATATGAGTTATGCTTGCGCGGCAAGTAATACAAATATTCCAGGCGGGCACGGAGACACAGGTAGGCCTGACAGAGGTGGTTGTTATTATGGTTTATACGGTGCTGCCAATGCACAAACTCGCACTTGTCAAAATAATGCCTACTGTCCAGAAGGTTATGCGGCTATTATGGGAACTTGTAATCAAGACACCAGAGAAGATGATTATCAAGTAGAAACTATGTATCCTTATACTGTCGAGGAATCTGACGTTCCTTGGCCTGATCTCGACAGAAGCCGCGAATCAGCGGTGAACGATCCTGATTGGTATGGCACAACAATTTGTCACGACGACGCAGGATATATTACCGACGTTAGTGATTGGACTATTTCAGAAACCTTGCAAGATAATGTTATAGACTGTCCATATTTCTGCATCCCCTTAGATAGTTATCATATTAGCGGCGAAGATGCCGGAGAATTTTGTGAAACAGATTTGGAGAGCTTGAAACAGACATATGGCATGTTGAATAATCCGGATAACAATGGCGATAAAATCGGTTCAGAGGACAGTCGTTTTGATACGCCAGTTGTTACGGCTATTGATTTATTTAACCTGCAAGACAGCGCTGTGCATAACGAAGGTTCGTCTGATTGGAGTTGGGCTGGAACCGATGAAAACAGTGATTTCTATTCTGTCAAAACCAAATTTCAAGACTGTGTAAAGCGCGGCGTACCAGTGGGGTTTGCTGATTATGCCACTAATCCGAATGAGGCAGCCAGAAATGTTTCTGACAATCATCATGTGGCTGGGATTTCGGGCAGATTTTATGCTTTTGGAACTGGTTATGAAAATGGATCATATGGCGTGGCCTACTTGCCAATCAATAGCCAGATTGGTTCTTGTACCGTAACCCACGAAATTTGCTATTCAGATACTGGTTGTCCAGATTTATCGAGTAATACATGTGAATGTTCTGAAGATTTTCAGGGCAATTGCGCTGCCCCAGGTACTTGTTCTCAGGCCCCGCTTACTTCTTGCACTAGTAATGTACAGTGTCCAACAACGCAAACTTGTTATAGCGGCAGCAACATAAATATAAATATCGGATCATTTATTCCTTATGTTGGTTGTTATGAACTAGCCGAGGTTTCTGGTGTTGACTCGGGTAACAAAGCTTGGACCAATCGCCTTTGGAATGGCGCCAGCCCAATGTATGAAACAACCACTGATGGTTTTTCAGTAAATTATGGTTACAACGCTGATTCGTCGCCGACTGCGGCTGGTCGAGCGTTGTTTAGTGAATATTTTACCAGCGGCACCATGCCAGAATTTCCTAATGACGCTTGGCCATTACCGGTTGGGACTTGTGGTAGCAGTGGTTCAGATATTTATACCACTCCGCCCGGCATTCCTTGTACCGGTTCCAATTATACTTATCCAAACCAAGCCCAGTACGATGACGGCGGGACAATGCCAGTAGATCATGGTGGCGAATTTTATGCTTTGGTCACGCCTTATGAAGAATGGAGCGAAGACGCCAGTCCGGTCGGAAATTTCATGAGCGGTCTTTATACCAGCGGAAATTATAGCAACGGTGTTCATACTGACGGAACTTATGATACGGCGGGTAGCAGTAGACACACCGACCCAATTTCAATTACCGGATTATTACAGCAATTATTTGCTAAAGTTCATAATATTTATCAGTATGATTGGAATTCTTCAAGCGGCAGTAGCAGTTCGGCTAATGATACTGGCGGCGGAGCTTATGTGGCCGTTGGTACCGGAATTATTAACCGTACCAGTTTTTCTGCCGACATTTCTAATGTTGGTGATGATTATGGTTTTGCCACCAGTTTTGATGGCGAACCCACGGTACCAAAAGTTTCTTCGGTTGGGGTTTGCTTTGATTCTAATTGTCTCGAACAAAACGAAGGCAAGTTTAGTGTTAACGGTGTTGACGCCGGCGTCCTTCAGTTCTCGGGTGGCAGCGTGCACCTAACAGTTAATTTCTTTGCCTGGGCTGATTCTGATCAAATGCCAATTCGTGATGTTACGGTTGATTGGGGCGATGGCGATCATGCTGATTCCAGTTTAGATTGGCCTACCGACAGCCAATCTGGCACTCGCGGCGCTGGCGGCAGTTATTATCGTAATCACCGTGGTTTAGAAGCCCAAGACGAATTAATCTGTGGCTCTGAAGACAATAGTCGTGATGAATGGGGCTTCCAAAGCGATGCCTGCGAAACTGCTTACTTTAGTTTTGAAAAAGATTATTATTGTTCCAAGACCATGGTTGATACAATGGAAAGTGATGGAATATATTGTGAGTGGTCTGACGATGATGGTCCAAGGCGTTTATTAAACTCACCATGTATAGACGATTCTAACGATCGTATTATCACCGAATTTTACGCCACCGATTCCTGCGTCTTCCAACCCCGCGTCCACGTAAAAGATAATTGGGGGTGGTGTACGGGGTATTGTGATTCAAATCCTGACACAGACCACGACGGTTTACCAGAGGAAGAAACTGATGGATGTTATAACACAGAATGTCAAACAGATATTTGTCCAGGTGGTGAAGATTGTCCAGATTTTTCTGTCGGTACCGATAATCCTTGGATAAATTTTGACGGTTTAGTAATTGTAGATTGGGAAAATTAAGGCCTTTAATTTATAACCTGAATTAAAACTCCACGGTTCATAAGGCTGTGGAGTTTTTTAATAAAAACAACGATGCCCCGCACTAGGTGCAGGGCATGAGACGAAGGTGATGTTCCGACCTACATCACCTGGTGAAGGGGCGCGTGAACTCCATGGTGTGCTCGACGGTGCTGGACCCGACGGCGACGTAGTGGATGGTGGAAACGGAGAGGAATTCACCGGTCAGACATCCGTACAAGTCGTCTTCGAAAGTGTTTCCCGTCGGTGTGGCCGAACACGCACCGATAGCGATGTAGAACACGTTGTTGGCGTTGGTATCAACGACCACGTCATGTTCGCCACCGACTTCGTCGGTGTATACACCGCTTTCTATGTCGGTTGCATACTCTCCTTCGCCATCGAATGGGACTGTGACGCCGTCGGCCGACTTGACGTCAGCGGGTTTGGTCACGAACATCCATTCGTTGGCCTCGAGAGTGGAGTTGTACACGCCGGTCTTGTCGACCCAACATGTCAACTCGTCGCACTTGGCACCGGATACGACCAGGTTGGCACCATCGACGCCTGTAACGGCATCAATTGGGAAGCCAACATCAGCATCCGCATCGGTGTCGCCATCGGCGTCGGTGTCCGCGTCAGTGTCGGGGTTCCCGGTGTCGATGCCGTGGTTGTCGGTCCCGCATCCTACTACGAGGATGAGGGCGAGGGAGAGGAACAGCGCGGTTTGGATGCGCATGGTTTCTCCAAGGCCCGCTTTAGCGGGTCCGTGTGTGAGGAAAGAACGTTTTTTGCCAGCTTTGGCTGGCGCAGTCATTGGAGCCTGGGACTCCTTCTATCTATATTTACGCATGTTTTTACTGTCAAGTCAAGTGATAGAGGGAAAATTTTGCCTTTTTAAGCGTTTTTTGAGGTTTTTTGGGGATAGGGTGGGGATAAGTTTGTCGCACCTCTCCCCTGGCCCCTCCCCGGAAGGGAGGGGAAATATTAATGCTGATCCTCTCTCCTAACCTCTCCCCTACGTTATTGTTAAGGGGAGAGGGAATGTCAAAATGTGTTAATATTACAATAAACACATTTTGACGTTATTAAAAAAATAACCCACCAACTTCCCCCTCCCCTTAACCCGAACGTAGG
>JAZDEQ010000076.1:0-7154 GCA_043808565.1 Candidatus Uhrbacteria bacterium
CCTGATACTTCCATTCCCTTGGCTCCGCCCAAATCGTCGCCGATTTAAACGCAAGGTTCAGTATAATCCTGATGGTTAGTCTTTAGATTAGTCGGACTTTAACCGACTGGATAGATACGACTTAGCTTGGCGCACTCATAAAACATAATTTATATTAGGTGCCGAAGTTTCAATAGTTGCTGAATCAAAATCTCTTGAGCTATCAATGGTTTCGCCAAAAGAATAATTGGCAAAAAAAACATCACTTAAATCAACGACCTGCGCCGCCCAAGTCGCCCCAAAAATTGCGGCGGCAATTTCTTCACTAGCAATTGATCGTAATTTTCCACCATAAGAAATGGCGTAAACCGTGTTGGTAGAAAATTTAACCAAATGACTAGCCGGCCGATAAAGAACATTTGGCCCCAAAGAAATATTAGCCATAGCTTCAGCCGATAAAATCACCAAACTATCAAAATCATCATACCAACTTTTATAAATTGACTCATTGGGAAAAGCATGACGTTTGCCATCAGCGCCGTAATAATAGACAGCGGTGCATGGATCATTAACATTAATCACAGAATCGCAAGACATTTTTATTAAATCGCCGGGTTCAACATCAACCGACTTATTACTTACTTCAATCGTGGTTATTGTCCCGTTCACGGCATTTTGATCAATGTCTGTACATCGAACGTAACCTGAATAATCACCGTCGTTTTCAAAAGTAAAAGCCGCTCGAGCCCAACCTTCTCTAACAGTCATGGCTTTTTGATAAACACCACTAATGTAAAGATTACAACTTGTAGCATCGTCGGAAACATCGGCTGTTAAAATTATAGAAAAATCTTCAACCGCCGTCAGGGGAGAAATTTTTCCCACGGTTGGACCAAGGCTATCATTATCGTCACTATCAATAGTAAAAGTTTTACTGGCCGCACTGCTAACATTACCCGCCGCATCGACGGCTCGAAGATAGGCTGTGTGTGAACCGTCGGACAAAATACTAAGATAAGTATAGCTAGTACGATTACCCAGACCATCGTATTCGCCTGAATCCATTTTTAATTCATAATGAGCCACCGAAGTTTCAGTATCCGAAGAAGCGGTCCAAGTAAAAAGTGGTGTGGCGTCAGCCGAACTGCTGGCTAGAGTAAAACTTCCGGACTGACTAGGATTGCCAGCATCATAACGAAATATAGCACCGGAAAAACCCACGGCAAAACGATCGTCTACACCGTAGTAATATAATGACAAAAAATTGGCTTGGTTGGGCAATTCATATTCAGTCCAGTCTTCACCACCATTAATGGTCACCAAATGTAAACCGCCTTGAACCTCGATCAAACCATTATTGGCATCAAAAAAATTTACGTCTTTAATTTCCTGGTCATCTGGAATTTGATCAATTTCCGTATAATCCCAATTGTCACCGCCGTCGGTGGTGAACAAAAAAATTCCATCTTGACCAACCGCAAAACCGTGTTCGCTATCCACAAAATCCACGGCTAATAAATCGTGATTAGTGTGAGACTCTTGAGCTGTCCAAGAAGTGCCGCTATTAGTCGTGTGTAAAATAACGCCGTTTTCGCCAACGGCCCAAACTTCAGCCGTTGAAGTCGAGATAGTGGCTAAACCAAATAAATCCGACGAAGTTGGACTATCAACTTCTCGCCAAGAAGCGCCACCATCGGTGGTCTTTAAAAGTAAACCACTCTGACCGGCCAAATAGCCAATACTAGTTGAAACCATTTTGATATCGTAGAGATTATAATCTTCTTTATCTTGATCATCGGCCTGTAAGGTCACTCGTCGCCAGGTCAAACCATTATCTGTAGAATGAACAATCACGCCATTTTCACCAACAGCCGTAATATTTGTGCCACCGATCGCATCAAGATCATAAAAATCATAACTAACTTGAGTTTCGCCTTGGCGCCAACTTTTACTATCCGCGCTAATTAAAACCATGCCATTAGCTCCGGCCGCATAAAAATTTCCTTGTGAACGATCATTGGCGTATAGAGTTAGACTGGTTGGCGAGTCAAGTTCGACCCAACCAGCAGCTAAAACCCCATGAGCCATAAAAATAAAAAAAACACCACAGGACAAAACAAAAAATCTTTTTAAAAAAAAGTTTATCATATCTTTACAGACATTTTAGCACATTCGACTAAACTGGTCGAAATCAATTTATTGGTATCGTCTCCCCCAAATATTTCGGCTCAGCTTGAAACCAAACTTCCAAAACCGCTTTTACTCGAGCCAAATATTCTCGGAAAATAAAATATGGCATTTTGATATAAGTCTGACGATCGGCGGCCACGCCAAAAACTTCCATATCAGCTGTTTGACCAAGATAAAGCGCTCGCGGTAAATGATATTTTTGGGTCACGACAATTGCCGAATCCAGCAAAAAAACTTCATGAGCCCGAACCATAGTGTCAAAAGTATCAAACCCGGCATGATCCAAAACAATATCGCCTTCAGGCACACCCTTAGCCACGAGAAAATTTTTCATGGTATCAACTTCATTATAATCAACTTGGCCATGATCACCAGACAGTAAAAATTTTTCCGCCTTACCGGCCTGATAAATTTCTAAAGCTGTTAGCAAACGATCGGCCAACATATCTGACGGCTGGCCAGACGACAAAACACTGGCCCCAAGAACAATCACGACTTTTTCAGGCGGCACGTCTTGAACCAAAAAAATCCTCCCCGCCGCGGCCTGGCCGACAATTATCTGCGATGAAATAAACAAAATTACGACCGCCACAACCGCGGATATTAAAATGACAAGAAAATATTTGTAAAAATGTAAAAACGTAAGATTCGTAAATATTCGTAATTCGTATATTCGCCAAAATTCGTAATTCGCTTCCCCCGACACCGTGTTATATGTTACCATAAAATTGTTCCGGATGCGGTACTGTTTTGGGCTAACTTTTCCGTCGGGCTTAGAACCACCAGCGCCGTGGCGCTGGTGCGAGAGCCCCGCGTCCACCCCGTAAAACGGGGTTAATCCGAAGGTGGAGTGATCATTTGGCCGTTAGACTAACCGATCACCTCACATCAGGGCTAGATTCAGCGATTGTTGAATCAGCACCGCCTAGGTGTCTTAGCCAATTTCAGGTCGCGTCCGGGGCAACAAAAAAACGTAGAAACATTGCGTCTCTACGTTTTTTTTAATTCGAAATCACAAATTTTCTAATATCATTTTCAACTAAAATTCTTTGATTATCCGTTCGACTAATAAGAGCCTGAATTGGTTGAGTGTTGCTATTAGACTCTGTTTTATCAAGAAGAGAAAAACCAACATATTCAATTTTCTTTTTCAATCGAAAACGAAGCCAATCTATCATTGGTACCAAATCCGTGTCAGAGCTAACAATAATCGCTGTATCATATTTATCATCAAAAGCAGCAGCGACAAGATCAGTGGCAATTTTAACATCAATACCTTTTTCCTTAAAAGTTTGATAAACAACTTCGTTGATACCTAAATTTTTAAATTTTTGAAAATCGACGACTCGATTATCAATTAAAATCTTCTCTGTTCGCTCTCTTAATTTACTTGTTTTTATCTCCCAAGCTGTTTTCTTTAACTCATTGAACAGTTTAGTTTGTCGTGCCATGGCTATTTTACTTCTTTCGTCGCCTTCTTTTTCGCAGACCGTACCAATATAAAAACGTTTACCTTTTTCCGAAATTGTTCTACCAGCAGCCAAAAAATTAGCAAAAGCCTCAAAGGAAAAATTTATTTCTTTAATACCAAGAGGCTTTAAAGCTAAATGATGCAAATTACCACCGTCAATAAATATTTGAACCCGCATAATCCAAAAAAATAAACTAAAACAAAAAAGTCCTGCACACTCCCCAAAAGGGCAGGCACAGGAGACTTTATGAATTTATTCTAAACTTTTTTTAAATTTTTGTCAACCGGATTTATCCACCAAAAAAACCACCCCGCCTCTCGTGAAAGGCGGGGTGGTTTTTTAATTATTGTTTTCTAGTAAAAACCCCGACTTGGCATCTTTCATCTGGTTCTTCAACATATCCATCCCAAGGCTTATTCTTTAAAGTTTTACTAGCCTCAAGAGTAAAATCAAATCCTAAACCCTCCGCAACATTTCTAATTTTTTGAATTGCCTCAGGATCTTTATATAAAGCATGAGTCTCTTCAAGAACTTCCCTGGTAACATCTTCGTCTTTATAACAAGCTTCTGGATCCCCGCTTTCAGGCGTAAAAGTTCTTTTAAATGTCTTATATATTGCCATTGGATAAATCAGAGCTACTCTATCGGTAACTCGTAAAATTTCAGGCAACTGTTTTTGTAAAAAGGCCTCAAAATTTTCTGAATGTTTTGGTACTGAATCATGGGCCACGGCCATCGATAGGCCCTGATCATTAAACGGAAGTCGATCAATCGAAGCACATACAAGTTTTTCTTGTACGGCATTAGCCGCAGCACAGAGATTTTCAAAAGAAACGGCTCTATCTAAAGCAAAACAATTTTTAATTCTTCTGGCTGGGCCGTAATCCCCAAATGATTTTCCGTAAGCGTCTTTAAAAAACTCGGTATTACCAAAATGCTCAGGAACTCTAATTCCATACCACTCTCTTTTTTTACTTTTAACTGTTCCGCTACCAGGTTCTCCACCACTGACATTGTCATAATTTCTATCTACAGGAATTATATCTATTCCCCTTAGAAAACCTTCGACAGCTAAAGAAGAAAAACTAGCCCCTAAATCAGCAATTGGTTTTTTTGTTTCGTTAAATATTTTTTTACTTTTTCCCAATCAAGATTAAGATGCGGAAAAATTTCAAAACCAGAATCATAACCATCCCATTCACGATTTTTTTGTTCTTTTTCTTTAGGCCCAACGCAATCAGGATTCTGTTCCATAAACATCCAATCAGCAAATGATGAATCTGGTGGCATATCGTTTTAATTTTGGTTATTTGTAACGAGGCGAGATTCCTCTTGGCTCGGAATGACAGGTAAGAGAATGTTAATTATGATTTTTAAATTTATTCACTGACAACATTTTCAATAACCATTTGGCAAAGATCGTGCCATTTTTTCAGCGTTCCTTCGCCAATGGTTACCTTACCGGACGAATCTATTGTTATGTCAGAAAACATTCCTGCGTTATGAAGCTCTTCAAGCTTTTTATCGGTAATTGATCCACCCAAACCTTTATCACTGGTATAATTTCCGACATTTTTAGTTCTAACGCACAGCTCAATTATTCCTTCTGGATCCTGTTTATAATATTTGTTGGCCAAGTCAACTGTTGAACATGAATATTCGGCTCGATTTTGTTCATATTCGGTCCATTCAGCTTTTTGCCCGTTAATAGTTGAGTTAAAAGACGCTTTTTCTTCTTCAATACAAGCAGTGCGTTCGATTTCGTATTGAGCAAGCCGTTCCTCAAGAGACAATGGTTTTGAACAACCGAATCCCAACAAAATAAAAACTACACTGAATAAAATAATCGAAAAAAATTTCATAAAATTGTAAAAATCATTAGATTGCCGCGTCGTTCGTTGGCCTCACTCCTCGCAATGACGATATTTTATTTGTTGCCTTTCTAGCCTTCTTGTCTCGCCGTAGCTCGCCACGAGCGGCTTGTCCTTCCGAAGCCCGGCGAAGGGGGAAGGCGGATCAATCCTTTCCAGCCTTTCGTGCCTTTACCCCCGCCTCCTAATAATCCCTCAACTTAATAATCATCGGGTGCGCCTGAATCTTTTCCAAAGCCTTGGCCTCAATCTGGCGGATGCGCTCGCGGGTGACGTCGAATTCGCGGCCGACTTCTTCCAAGGTGTGGGAGACACCATCGGTTAGGCCAAAACGCATTTCTAAAATTTTCTGTTCGCGCGGGGTTAGATCCTTCATGGCTTCGCCAACATAGCTCTTTAAAAGCTCGCGACCAGCCGCGCGATCAGGCGAAATGTTTTTAACGTCCTCGATGAAATCTTCAAGCTTAGAATCCTCATCGTCATCACCAACTGAAGTTTCGAGCGAAACCGTGTCTTGAGAAATTTTAATGATGTGACGAATTTTATCAACGGCTTCATCCATTTCTTGAGCGATTTCCTCTGGTAATGGCTCGCGACCCAAATCTTGAATTAAACGACGCTCGACTTGCTGGAAACGATTGATGGTTTCGACCATGTGGACTGGAATACGAATTGTCCGCGACTGGTCGGCCAAGGCACGAGTGATGGCCTGACGAATCCACCAAGTGGCATAAGTGGAAAACTTAAAACCTTTGCGATATTCAAATTTTTTAACCGCTCTAAAAAGACCGATATTCCCTTCTTGAATCAAATCGAGAAGTGACAATTGCTTGCCGACAAATTTTTTGGCAATCGAAACCACCAAACGCAAGTTGGCTTCAATTAATCGTCGTTCGGCTTCGTGATCATCACGCTCTTTTCGTTTGGCCAAAGCCACTTCTTCTTCACCGGTCAAAAGCGGAATTTTACCAATCTCCCGCAAGTACATTTGGATCGAGTCTTGAGTTAAATCAGAAAAACTCATGGGCCCTGGGGTCATGGCCGTTTTGTCTTTAGTAATTCGGATGCTGTCCAACGCGGCTTCGTGCTCTTTGCGATGACCTAAAATACCTTCCTTCATTTCCACCAAATGAATACCCGCGGCTTCAATTTGGTTTAAAAAATCTTCATAACTTTCCAGGTAATCTTCGACTTCAGGAAAAATAAACATCACCTCATTTTCCGTGAGAAAACCTCTGATTTGACCGCGGCTAATCATTTTCTGAACTTCCTCTTCGGTCGGCGGTTTGGCTTTAACATAACGCTCAGCCGGCTTAACAATTTTTGCCGCTGGTTTTTTAACCGATTTTTTAATCGGTTGATGGCGAACTGGGGCTTTGGGTTTTTTAACCCTGGCCGTAAATTTTTTAACCAGTTTTTTAACTACTCGAACTGGTCGCTTTTTTATGACTTTTTTGATTTTCTTTTTTTTAAGCATAACTGGGTCGAAAATTCGAATATCGAAATGATCCTCTACCGGCAGAGCCGGTAGTTTCGGGAAAGCCCCTAGAAGGGGCTATTTAGTTAGTTAATTACCAATGGAATTCCATTTGCTCACCGTCTTCTTGTTTATCTCTTTCCCATTGCTCACGAACGTATTGTT
>JAZDEQ010000077.1:0-11141 GCA_043808565.1 Candidatus Uhrbacteria bacterium
CTTTACGATACTTTACTGGACAGACAAAGTGATAGTGGATTTGATAAGCGTTGTGCTCGGATTTTTTGACCGTTCTCATACCCTCCTAGTTTAAAGGACAAGGTGCCGCGCAGCAAGCTGCTCGGAAAAAAGCAAGTTTTATGATTTTTACGATTCCACTGTCAGCGTCCACTTCGATCAAATCGCCGTCGTGCAAAACCTTGGTGGCAATTTTGGTGCTAATAATACATGGCTTATTAAATTCTCTCGAAACAATTGCTGCGTGACATAAAACACTGCCGGCATCGGTAACATAAGCTCCGGCAAACTTCATGACAGAAACCCATTCTGGCCGTGTCATTGTGGTAACGATTATGTCTCCGACTTGAACCTTATTCAAATCCTGTTCCATAAAAACCAATCTTGCCTTACCTGTAACAATGCCTTGATTGGCTACCGTTCCTCTTATTTCATTTATGCCTTCGGTATTAATTTTTGCTATTCTTTCGATTAATTGCCTTGCCTCTATATTAAGTAACAGCTCGTTTTTATCTTTTGTGGCCAACACGGCAGAATAATCGTAACGTGACTTTAATATTTTTTCGTCGGGCAAACCTTGACCGTTGATATAAGCAGTAAACTCTTCTGGCAAAATGGCTCTTAAAAAATTTTCGTTAATTTTTTCTTTTGCGGCAATAAATTTAAAAAGTTTTTGTAAAAATTTTTCCAGCAACGGAAAGACTGATTCCGACCTTTTTCTAGTACTTTCACAAACAGCAAAAATTTTTTCGTATAAATTTGTCGGAACATTAAAATTTTCTAATTCATTTGGTGCCCACAATACTCCTAAAAAATATGGTTGATATAACCTATGAATTTCTAAAAATCTTGACCATTTTTCGGGTGTTAAAGCTTCCTGTTCTGGCGTCTCAAAAAACTTTTCAAACTCCGTCTGGATATCAGATAGGAGCTTTACGGCTTTATCTAAAAATTTTTCTTCGAATAAAAATCTACTAGCCATTTTTTTGGCAAATTCTTTTTGTTCTTTGTCTAAACGAAATACCGTTGCCAAAGAACCTTCAATGAGAAAAATTATTTTACTAAACCCAACACCAACTTCCTGCCAGCATATATCAGCGTATGATCTCCCAAACATCCATACGGAAAAAAGAGAATATTCAGTAGTCCATACTTTAGTCCAGTTTTCGTCAGAAATCTCTTTTTTTATTTCGTCTTCTTTCTTCACCAACGTCGTAATCGGCCTCGATTGCACAATATAAAACTTTCCGTTTTCGTAGGCCCATTCGATGTCGCACGGAAAACCGTAATGATTTTCAATACCTAAAATAATATTTGCAAGCTCGAGGATTTGGTCATTACTTATTTTTTGTTCGTTGCCTTGAGCCGATGGAATGTCTCGCCACTCATCTCCTCCTCCGGTAGCTCGGAAGATCCCTCGCGTCTGCTCGGCAACATTTTTGTCGATAATTCTTCGCGGTTCTTTTTCCACCACATAACTGTCTGGTGTAATCTGACCCGAGACAATCGCCTCACCTAAACCAAAGCCAGCCTCGATGATGAGCTGATTATAATCTTGCGTGACTGGATGAACTGAAAAAGCAATGCCCGAGACTTCGCTGACGACCATTTTTTGAATTACGACTGCGACGGAGATTTTTTGGGTGTGGAGGTTTTGTTCAAAACGATAAAAAATGGCGCGAGGTGTAAATAGTGAAGCCCAACATTTTTTTACTTTCTCTAACAGATCTTTTTCAGTGGTATTAAGAAAGCTATCGAGTTGTCCAGCCCAAGCGGCCGAAGCACTGTCTTCGGCTGTAGCACTGGAGCGGACGGCAACAAACTCGGTTCCAAGTTCTTGAAAATATTTTTGAATCAAACCAGCAATGTCCTCTGGCATCTTAGCAGCCAGAATTAAGGCTTGAATTTTTTCCGAAGCTTGTTCGACCGTGTTGATATCCTCGTGCTTAACCGTTTCCAAAATCGAATCAATCTCAATATTCAAATCTGTTTCTTCGAGAAATTTTTCAAAAGCCGCCGATAAAACCACAAAACCCGGCGGCACCGGAATACCAGCATTGGTCATTTCACCAAGCGAAGCGCCTTTGCCACCTGCAATGGGAGCGTTGGTTTTATTAAGCTCGGAAAAAGTTTTGAGAAATTTCATAAATTATTTTAAAGCTGCAATACTTTCTAATTGTGATCGAGTTAGAGCTTGATTAAAAACAAACGGATTGCCATCTGGTCGCGGCCGAGAATAACTCAAGTGGATAATTGGTTCGTTTTGACTGATTTCAACATTGAAACCTTCAACATAATCAAAACCTTGGTTATCAAGAGCTGTGACAAATTCATTGCGGCGATCAACACCTTCGGTTATTTCAATCGCTCTGGCCAAAAATGATTCCAACACCCCTTGGTGTGAACCCATAAACCGTTCCATGATGTCCGACGAATATTTTTTGATGCTATCTGGATCATTTAAAATTTCTTTCCATTGCGGTATGAAACCAACGTATTTTAAAATAACTTCGGCAACATTGGCCGCTTGGCGATTATAAGTAGAATTAACTTTATCGTCTAAATCTCCAGCCAATCGATCGCTTTGTTCAACCATGAATTTAAGATAATATCCTTTAACAAAAGCTTCTAAAGCCGCTTTACCAAACGTCGACAAATCATCCCGGAAAAAATTTAAACGATCATCAAGACCAATTTTTGAACCGTAAGGCAATTTAAGTTTTTCTTTTAATTCTTCGAGTGTTTCGTTGCCAGTTATTTCATTGTTCTGCCCGGCCATAACCAAAAGAGCTGTCTCGTGAGTGCGATCCCGAGAACTGCCAAAAGCCACCGCTTGCGAAAGATTAGTCTCAGCGGCTTTTTGTTTAGCTAATTCCCGACCGCGCGGAGAAAGACGAATTCTTTCATCTGGTTTACCTGGGGCTTTTTCACTGTGACGAAAAAAATGCAGAACAATTTTTGGTTCAATTTCTTTTGATAACTCAACTTCACCTCGTGGTTTTTCAAAAGACATATTAAACTTTTTTTAAAATATTAATAACACCTTTATCAGCATCCAATTCAATCAAGTCACCATCTTGCAAAACCTTGGTGGCTTTTTCTGTGCCGATAATACAAGGCTTTTGTAATTCTCGAGCTGAAATTGCCGCATGAGAAAGAATCCCACCAGCATCAGTAATAAACCCAGCCGATTTTTTAATCAAAGGAACATATTCTGGCCGAGTCATACCAGTTACTAAAATCTCTCCCTCTTCAAAAACTGTTTCTGATTTGGGATCAAAAACTTTTCTGACTTTTCCGGTCACTTTACCAGCAAAAGCTGTTTGTCCTTTGAGTTGTTGGGAATTAAAACCCAAAAGATTGTTTTCAATTTCCTTAACCTTATCATCTGAGATTAATTCTTCTTCACCATTTTTTAAATACAAAACCGCATTCTCATATTGCTCATTCAATAAATCTTCGCTTGGTAAATTACCCGATAAAAAATAATCTTGAAGTTGCTGGCGGCTCATGGCCAAAATCAATTCTGGTTTTATTTGAAGCTTGACCGAAAGTTTATCGGCAAAATATCGCATGTAATTTTCGGTTTCCGTATAAACCGGCTCAGCATAAACTCGAGCTTCAGTTAAAACATCCAGATATTTTTTTAACAATTCTTCTGGCAAATAATCGACCGCTACTTTCACAATTCGATGCGGCACACCGTAATCAAACATTGCTTGAATAAAGGCTGAAAAATTTTGTTCAGTTGCTTCCTGAGTCATTAACGTTTTAATGAGACTTAAAATTTTATCAGTTGTAATTTTCAAGTCACTCGCCCAACCTTCAATTATCTCTGGATTAACCCGAGCTTTTTCCGCAAAAAAAGTTCCAAACTTTTCTTTTTTGTCACTTAAAAAATAACAGGCAGAAAATCCACGATGCGAAACAATAATTGTTTCCTCAAGAGAAACTCCTAAAACATCGGCCAATTGCTTGGTGTATTGATAACCGAGATAAGCACAGCTTAAAACGCTCCAGCCACCATCCCAATTTTTCTTCCAGTTTTGAGCCAAAATCTTTGAATCCATAAATTCTTTTTTTAAGATTAAATCAAAGACATCTTAACGCAAATTAGCCAGCAAAGCCAATTTTTAAGCCGTAAACTAAAAATTCGCGCAAGATTCGCGCAACAATCGCGCAAAAAAATTTCAGGCATTTTATTTTTCCTTTAACTTATAAAAAGTCGCTCGTCCTTGACCATGACGTTCAATTAATTTCAAATCTAAAAGTTTTTTAAAATCCTTAATCCGTGTCGCTTTGGCTCGACTGGTTAATTTAACATAATCGCTGTCGGTAATTCGACCGCGGGTCATAATAAAATCAAGAAGTTTATTATGGTAATCCTTTAGCTCTTCGGTGGCCGGAACCGCCATTTTTTCTAGCTCGCCGCTGACGCGCAAAAGTTCGTCAATAATACCATCGGTAAAATATTCTAGCCACGAAGAAAAATCCATTTTGCCTTTAAGATCATAGTAATTACCCAATTCGCCAACGCCGGCAAAATATTTTTCTACGTTTTCATTATAATAATTTTCAAAACTAAATAAATTAAAAGTATTAATTCCCATTTCCGCCAAAAGAAATTTGGTGGCCAGACGAGCTGTGCGGCCGTTGCCGTCGATAAACGGATGAATGGTCACGAATTGTTTATGAAAAATTCCGGCCAAAATTAGCGGATCGGTTTTTCCACGATTCTTTTTAATAAAATCCAATAAGTCTTTAATTAAATTATGGACATCTTGATGATCGGGTGGCCAATAAACAGTTTGACGTTTTCGTGGATCATTAACAAAAACCGAAGCGCGCCGAATTTTTCCTGAATTAAAATCGGCGATCAACCCATTAGTGACAGTTTTTTGAATTTGAAGTAATAGCGTCAAATCAAAAGTCGCGCCGAATTTTATTTTTTTATCAAGTTCGATTAAGGCCTGATTATAATTTAAAACTTCTCGTTCTGTATCGCGAATATGTTCTGGACGATTTTTTAAAATCTTTTTAACTTCGGTTAACGGCAGTGGATTACCTTCAATACTAGTTGAGGAATGTGAGGAAAGTGCTCTGGCTCGCTTTGCCAATTCCAACAAAACCACCTTGGGAAAACGACGGTTATTTAGCCCCGAAGTAATTTCGGCAATGCGTTTAATATTAGCCAAAATTTTAGAAGTAATAATAAATTTTGGTTCAAACATATAATCGTATTATAGTCGATTTATAGTCGATTGTCAAATCGACTTTTTAACTAGCCAACCTCACAATTCCCCTCTCTGCGTCCACCTCGACGAAATCCCCATCGTGCAAAACCGTCGTGGCTTTTTTGGTGCCAACTACGCAAGGTTTTTTCAACTCACGAGCAATGATGGCGGCATGACTTAAAATGCCGCCTTGATCAGTGACGATCGCTGCGGCCTGTTGCATGAGCGGTAAATATTCCGGAGTCGTCATTGGACAAACCAAAACTTCGTCTGAAGAGAGAGCCGTCTCAGTAACCTTATCAAAGGCAACGACACGAACTCGACCACGAGCCACACCCAGACAACCAATTTGACCATGAAGTTCCTCGTCGCCTTCAAAATTCAAAGCTTGGACTGAATTATTTACCACTTCAGATAAAAGTCGATTGTAGTCAATGAACCATAAACCGAATTCTTTGGAAATCGTTGCTTCAAAATAACCGCACAAATAATCGTAAATAAAAGTTGAGTTTAATTCTCGCGCTAAAAAATCTCGATCGTCTGGATTAGAAACCTTAAGTTTATTTATCATCTCGTGAACTTGCTGAATAGCTTCTTCATTCGAGCTCGAAAATTGCCAATCTTTAAAATCAAAAGAAAATGAGATTGGCTGGCCAGAATCGTAAAAACCCTGAGTCAACTGATGGTGGCCACCACAAATGATTTCACCAAAAATTCCTCGTTGGTTTATAACAAAAATAGTTGACCACAAATAACTTTCTGAGTGCGGAGTAAAGTCGGCACGATATTGCTGGGGATCGATTTTCTGTTCATTAAACCAATCAAGAACTTTTTCTATGGTCTGACCGCGCAAACGAAGCTTGGGTAATTCTGGATGACTAGGAATCAAACGTAAGGCACAAAGCTCTTGTCCGTGTTCGGCTAAAAAAACCGAAAATTCCGGCGATCGACTGGTAATATCCGCTGCCGAAAATTTATATGGCCGATCAAAAGGCAAACCCAATCTTTGCCAAAGGACATTCAATCTTTCGCGTTTTTCGTTATCTTCCAGTCGCAAAGCCTCAGTATCACTTTGACCAATTTTTTCAAACCACTCACTTAATGAAATTTGAGTTTTGTAAAGTTTGGCCAGGTCAATTTTTTGCATATGCTTATTTTGCCACCCGATTGACGTATTTAGAAATAATCGTCAACTGCCAAGCGGCCGGATCAGAGACTTTAATTTCATCAAAAAAATTTTTAGCCACTTCAGTGTATAATTTATTATCACGAAACTGTTGACGAAAATCCGCCCATTTATTTGGTACCAAGCTACCATGATCAGTCAGTTCCTTTAATTCCAAATCAATATCAAGATTATCCGCGTCCTTAACCAACTTGGCTTCCAATGTTTCTCGCTTACAAAATTCTTCAAAAACCTCTTCTAAATTTTGAAGCGAAGTCTGAATCAGCGAATCTTTCACTGCCGCTTTTTCATTAGTTTGCACGTAATCTTTTTTAACAAAATCCAAATCAGAGGTTCTGGTTTCTGGCAGATCGTGAATTAGAGCCATTAAAACCAACTTGCTTTCGTCAATTTTTTCAGCTTGTCTTCGGGCTAAAATTAAAGCCAAAAAAACCACTCGCATGGTGTGTTCCAAATCACTGGCACAATCAACTCCAAGAGTTTGCCGCCAACCGCGAGGAATATTTCTTAATGAACCGATTTCATAAAGAAATTCTAGATCTCTTTGACTGTTTTCCATATTGTTTTTATTTTCATCTTATTAAAACCACCCCCCGCCGTCGCTCGGGCTATGGCGGGCAGGCCTACCCCCTCCTTGTAACAAAACAGGAAGGAGGGGATGGGCTTTCTATGTTGGCATCATAATAACGTCGAACGACGTTATCGTGATGCTAACGAATTTGATCACGAACAATGTTCCACTCGATATTTTGGCCGCAATATCATCCAATATTCTTTAGTTTCTTTTTTAATCCAACCGTCTTTTATTAATCGCTTTTCAACTGATAAAATCAAATCTCCGAGTTTTTTCTGCATTTCGACCATGTCTGTAATTATAAAAAGCCCATCGACTTTTTGGCAAAAACTTTTTTCATCAAAAGTTTTTAGTTCTGTATAAAGATGCTTTTCGTAAACTGGATAATGACCGCCGGTCATGAGCAAAACGTTTCCGAGCAGTTTGATGATAAGCGATCGAACTGAATGAAGATAAAGATTATTACGACGTTTTACAGCGACAGTAAATCGGTCTTCGAAATTAAAAATCGTTTCAGCAAATAACCACTGTAACTTTTCTCTCAAAACGTCTTTGGGATACCACTTAATCGCTGATTGAATTTTCTGGTAACGATTACCCGCGTCCAAAACAATCAAGGCTAAAGAATATTCTCGAAGAGCGTCATCATTATTCCAACCAGTTAAATGTTCTTTTTTGAGTTCAACGAATGTTTTAGCTGGATGAAATTGAACCGGAATATTTCGCTCTCTTAAGGTGGCCTTATATTCTCTCACTACGGCATTAATTTTCTCACGATCTTTTTCGTTGGAATAAAAAAATTCTGTGTCAATGTCACTATATTCATCATAATGACCAGATGGAACTGAGCCGGTAATAATCAGGCTGATTTTGTTTTTCAAAAATGGGTAGTGACTAAACATGTCGGTTTCGATAAATTCACGAAACCCTTTAATTATTTCCTTTTGCGAAAATTTATAAAAATGTTTTAGATCCATATTTAACTAAGATTAGCAAAAAAACTTAATTTTTGAACGATCGTTCAAAAATTCACTTTTTTTGCTAAATTTATTGTTTTCTTTTTTATCTTATTGAAACCACCCCCCGCCGTCGCTTGTGGTTTCCTCACAAAAGCGCCGATCGACGTTTTTGTGATGCCGATTTGCTTCTTTCCTCCTCTTCCCCCCCTTCAATCCCTTTGCCTCGCCGAACGGGTTTCCTACCGTTTAAAAACCTTAAGATAAGCATCCGACGGAATCTCGACACTCCCTCGGCCAATGGCGGCCATTTTGGCTTTGCCTTTTTTTTGTTTTTCTAAAAGTTTACGCTTGCGAGTCACGTCACCGCCAGACATTTTGGCCATCACGTCTTTGCGAAAAGCTGAGATACGATCAGAAGCCAAAATTTTGCCACCAACCATGGCTTGAAGTTTTACCACAAACCATTGTTTAGGAATAGAATTTTTAAGGGTTTCAATAATCGACCGACCAACTCTTTCGGCATCATCACGATAAACCAATGAAGTAAAAGCGTCTTCCCGTTCTTCGGCCACATAAATATCCAGACGAACCACATCAGCTTCACGATAATCAGCCAACTCATAATTTAACGAGGCATAACCAGCTGTAACACTTTTTAGACGATCGTAAAAATCCACCAAAATAGAAGCGAGTGGTAAATCATAATGCAGAATCGCCCGCGACTCGGATAAAAATTCTGTAGTTCGATAAAATCCGCGTTTTTCTTGAGCCAGCGACATAACGGCACCAATAAAATCTTTAGGTGTCACCACATCAACTTTAACCCACGGCTCTTCGATCATTCTTACGACTGTTGGATCAGGTAATTCCAACGGACTTTTGATAATAATTCTGCTCAAATCATTTTTAGTAATTTGGTAAGCCACTGAAGGTGTGGTCACAATAACCTCGATGTTATATTCGCGAGACAATCTTTCTTTGACAATTTCCAAATGCAACAGACCGAGCAAACCACAGCGAAAACCAAAACCAATGGCCGGGGAATGTTCAGGATCAAAAGTTAAAGAAGCATCGTTTAATTTTAATTTTTCCATGGCTTCGCGCAGACGTTGAAAATCATCACCTTCTTTAGGAAAAATTCCGGCAAAAACCATAGGCCGAACTTCTTTGTAGCCAACCAATGGTTCCTGAGTTGGATTTTTAGCTGAGGTCATGGTGTCACCAACTCGACAGGAAGATAATTCTTTTAAACCAGTAACTACATAACCAATTTGTCCGGTTTCCAACTCTGGCAGTGAAGAATAACCGCGCGGCCCGAGCGAACCAACTTCTAGAATTTCGCTCTCAGCTTCGGTATTCGCCAATTTTAAAATTTCACCTTTTCGTAAAACCCCGTCAACGATTCGCACATAGGCAACCACGCCTTTGTAGTCATCATATTTAGAATCAAAAACCAAAGCCCGAGTCGCCACTTCGGCTTTGCCGTTTGGCGGTGGGACTTGTTTAATTACTTCATCCAAAAGTTCTGGAACTCCTTGACCGGTTTTGCCGCTAACACACAAAATTTCTTCGGGCTTGCAACCAATAAGTTGAATAAGCTCGGCCGTACATTTTTCAACATCAGCCGCTGGTAAATCGATTTTATTTAAAACCGGAATAATAGTCAGATTTTCTTCAATCGCTAAAAATAAATTACCCACGGTTTGCGCTTGCACCCCCTGAGTAGCATCAACCAAAAGAATTGCGCCTTCAACCGCCGCGAGCGAACGCGAAACTTCATAAGCAAAGTCCACGTGTCCAGGTGTATCAATTAAATTCAAGGTATAACCTTTGTGCTCCATGCGAGCTGGCGCAAGTTTAATGGTAATCCCGCGCTCGCGTTCCAAATCCATGGAATCCAAAATCTGATCTTTCATTTTGCGCATGTCCACGGCCCCGGTAACCTCAAGCAACCGGTCAGCCAAAGTAGACTTACCGTGATCAATGTGAGCAATGATACAAAAATTACGAACTTTAGATTGGTCAAACATGTGCCGAAATTGTATCAAAAAACTGGAAATAAGCAATTTTTTCGATTTTTTAATTTTTTAAATTTTATAAGGCATTGAGTGTTTCAAAAGTTGTCTTAACGCTTAAATTGTTGCCTTCAATAATTTTTATTCTTGAAACACCAAATTCTTCCTTAAAACCACGGACAAATTCATCGGTCCAAGATGGCGTCAAAACTTTAACTTGGGAAAAATCAAGTTCAATTGGTTCGTTGTTTTCTTTAGGAACCATGTAAGCACGCGCGCTTAAAAATGCTTCATGCCCAGCCGGACGAGAAAGCAAAATAGTGCCAAATTTACTAACATCGATTCTCATATTTTTCTGATTAAAATTTCCGAATAAGTGCCCCTGATTAGTTTGATCTTCTCAAGATGTGAATCAAAATTTGAAAGCTCAATCAAATCAGCAAAAAAAAGTTTAGCTGAATCAGAAATAAAAACAAAAGATTCAACATTAAAAATTTTTTGTAACGAACGAAGAACGAATTTTAAACCGTTACCACGTTTTTCTGGAGCCCGACCAGTAATGATTTCTGTGAAGGCTTTTTTAAGCGCCTCAACCGGATCGCTCAAATCTGGTAAAACTCGCTGTAAAGACGCCAGAACGCCTTGCCCGCGATCAGCAATAAAAATTCGTACAGAATTTTTATCAATTTGCGTTTCTAACCAACAACCGGGTATGTCTTTCCACTGACCAATATTGTGATCAAAACAATTACCAACCAATTCACCGATTACCGCGGAAAACAAACCAGCTTGATCTTCAGACCAACCAACAGAAATCAAAAGTGCCGGAAGCTTTTCGGTTCTGGCTTGAGCAATGTCACGACTTTGACAATAAAAATCTCCGGGAGGAGTTATGCCAATTTCTGAATTTACCCATTCAAAAGCCTTCATATTTTTTTAACACAAAAAGTATCTGAAGAAATTGTATCAAAAAACTGGAAATAAGCAAAAAAATGCTGGGGCTTTGCCCCAAGACCCTAGTTACTTTTCTTTTCCGGCCAAAAGAAAAGTAACGAAAAGAAAAAGCCTTTGTAGAAAAACCCTTTGTCTATCGCTACGGATTGCGTTACTCCTCTTGTATTATTATCTTATGCAAACCGCCTTTGCTAGATTCTT
>JAZDEQ010000078.1:0-5291 GCA_043808565.1 Candidatus Uhrbacteria bacterium
GATGATTTGGATAAGCTTGAAAACGTTGTTTTTAAAAGGTGTGAATGGATACTTAAAAACCCTGAAATTCTAAAAGGAGCCGTGGGATTTAATTGGATACAAGAAATTGAAAGTAGAATAGATTAAGTTAATTTGGTATAAAAGACGCCTTAGAAAAAGGCGCACAAATTATTATTGGCGGAAAAACACCAGAAAATCTTAAAGGGGCTTTTTTTGAACCAACAATTTTAATAAATATTACAAAAGACATGCGAGTTTGGAAAGAGGAAGTTTTTGGTCCGGTTTTACCGATTGTAAAATTCAAAACGGAAGAAGAAGCTATTAAATTAGCCAATGATACAATCTACGGCCTGGGCAGTAGAATCATTTCTCAAGACGTAGAACGAGCCCAAAGAGTTGCCTCGCAAATCGAAGCCGGAACTGTAGAAATCAATCAGGGTTGCCGTTGGCTATCTTGCAATCCTTTTGGTGGCTACAAAAAATCCGGAATGGGTAGGGAACATGGAACAGCCGGTTTTAAAGAACTATGCCAATTAAAAGTTATCTCAATGAATAAATCTGATTTCAATGCTTGACTTTGGTGTCACTCCGGTGTTACACTTATCTCATATGCCCACAACTTTACCTCGAGTCAATTTAACCGTACCCAAAGAAATCAATAAAATTCTTTTTCAATTAGCCAAGCGCGACCAAATGTCGGTTTCGGCTAAAACTTTGGAATTAATTAAACAGGCGATTGAAACCGCCGAAGATGTTGAACTTGGCAAAATTGCCGAGGAAAGAATTAAAAAAGGCGGCCGATTGATTCCTCATGAAAAAGCCTGGTTATGAAATATCGGGTTGTTTATCATCCGCTGGTCGTCAAGACAGATATTCCCAAGCTCGATAGCCAAAACCGCAACCGCATCAAAAAAGCTATCGAGCAAAAATTATTAACCTCGCCAGAAATTTTTGGTGTACCTCTCAAAAATTCTCTAAAAGGCCATCGCAAACTTCGGGTCGGCGATTGGCGAGTAGTTTTTAAAATTGACGGCTCAACAATAACTGTTTTTGCTATTCAACACCGCTCAAAAGTTTACGAAAATTTAGTTTTAAGATTATTCCCGTAAAAACACGACCCGGTGTCGTGTTTTTAACAATAAAATTATGCCCCACCTTCATGACAAAATCGATTTTTGTGCCGAAACTTTTATTGTTTACAAAAATACGGTTCTTTTACGAAAACATGATAAATTAAAAATCTGGTTGGGCGTTGGCGGACACATTGAATTAAACGAGGACCCCAACGAAGCCGCAGTCAGGGAAGTTTGGGAAGAAGTGGGTTTAAAAGTGGTTCTTTATTGTGAAGAAAATAAACAACCGACTTTTTCTGTAAAAACCAAACAGTCGCTTATTCCACCACAATACCTAAACCGGCACCCTATCACGGAAAGCCACGAACATATTGCTCTGGTTTATTTTGCCAAAGCCGAAACCCAACAACTAAATCTCTCGACCGAAGAAAAAAGCGACGACTGCCGCTGGTTTACCAAAGCCGAAATAATTAAAAACGATTGTGGCATTGGCGATGATATTTGTTTTTATGCTTTAAAGGCTCTGGAAACTTTATCGTAAAATTATGTTTTCAAATCTTGCCATCGACTTCGAAAAAGCTGTCCGGCTTCTGACTAAACATTTACCAACTTCCGATGAAACCAGTCGAAAACCGATTTTGTTTCACAATCTTCGGGTTGGTGTTTATCTTTATGAAAACGGTTACGAACCAAATATTATCTTGGCCGGACTTTTGCACGACACTCTTGAATGGTCTTCGGCCGACGAACAAATGTTAAAAAATGAATTTGGGAGTGAGGTAGTTAAAATAATTTTAGCTTGTACCAAAAACGATTCAATTGTTGATAAAGAAGAAAAAACCAATGAATTAATTAGTCGCTGTGTCCAAAGTGGCCAAGCGGCTCTGATTGTAAAAACTGCTGACATTATCGACAGCTTTAAATGGTATTCGAGCCAAAATAATCAAAACGAACTGCAATATTGTTTAAGAAACGCCAAGGCAATTTTTAAATTCAAACCCGACGATTTTGCCGATAAAATTTTTGACGAGTTAAAAAATTGGCAGGATAAATTTATGAATTTAGATAAATAATTTTATGAAACACCAATATATTCAAACAAAATTCGTTCCTTGGTTGCTCGTCTTTGGTTTTTTCGCAACAGCGGCGGGTTTAATTGCGGTTGTTTTCGGCATTCAATCATTTATACAAGGAAGTGTTATTGAACTAATTAGTATTTTGACTTGGTTGGTCTTTTTGTTTATATACTGGATAGCTTTTTTCGAAAAACCAATTGGAAATGAAAATTTTTGGAAAATGCTTGCGCCAACACTAATAATTATCGATATTGTTGGAATTGTTCTTCTAAGCCTTGCTGATTCAGCTGGAATTTTTGAGGCTTCCACAAATATCGTTGTTAGTATTGTTCTTTCCTTGCCGCTCTATATCATGACATTGTGGTACGCACTAAAATTTTTGCCAAAAATCAAGAATAAATAAATTATGTTTACAATTGGTGTGTTTGGAATAATAATCGACGATCAAAATCGTGTTTTGCTTTGTCACCGCTGCGATTATGATCTTTGGAATTTGCCGGGTGGCACTTTGGAGGCTGGGGAAGCCCCATGGGAATGTGTTGTTCGCGAAGTTAAAGAAGAAACTGGTTTTGAAGTAGAAATAATCAAATTGGCAGGAATTTATAATAAACCGGAAAAAAATGAAATTTGTTTTTCTTTTATTTGTAAAATTATCGACGGACAATTAACCTTAAATGATGAGGCTGACAAAATTGAATATTTTGATATTAAAGATATTCCCAGTAACACTTCGCCAAAACAAATTGAACGCATTAGAGATTATTTTGCCAATAAAAAAGAAATGGTTTATCGAAACCAAACCGGCCCGTCGTCTATTGAATTGATCAAGGACGGTAAACTTTAAAAAAATATGCGCAAAAACATTCTAATCACCGGAATGCCAAAAAGTGGTAAATCGACGCTTTTAAAAAAGGTGATTTCCGGTCTTGAAAATAAAATTGGTTTTGTTACCAACGAAGTTAGAGAAAACGGTGAACGAATTGGTTTTGAAATTGAGACACATCTTGGAGAAAAATCGACTTTAGCCAGTGTGAATTTTCAAACTGATTTTCGGGTTTCAAAATTTTTTGTCAATGTAAACAACTTGGATGAAATGATTCCAAAGGTTTCCGAGTTTAATAATGAAAACCTTTTGTTTTTAGACGAAATCGGACAAATGGAATTATTTTCCGAAAATTTTAAAAATCTGGTTCTCAAATATTTAGATTCGCCAAACACTTGTATTGCTACCATCAAAGTTTGGGACAATGAATTTATCGAACAAATTAAAAAACGCAACGATGTAATCTTGGTTGAAATAACCGAGGAAAACCGCGACTCCAAGGAAAAATTTATCACCAAACTGATCGGAAAAATCCAAAAAGCCAAAAGATACGCCAGCGAGCCGAAAAGATTTTTAGTCAAAGACGATGAAGTAACAATTACCACCGATCATGGTGAAAAACATTTAAAAAAAATTGAAAACGAATGGTGCTGCGACTGTGGTTTTTTTGCCGAAAACAAAATTTGTAGCCATTTGATTACCTTCGACGAATGTTCGAAAAAATAAAAACTCCGCCAAATTCCAATAATCGAAAAATAATCTTATGAAACTACAAAATAAAGTTGCTTTAATCACCGGATCCAGCCGGGGCATTGGCCGAGCCACAGCTCTGCTTTTAGCCAAAGAAGGGGCAAAAATCGTTGTTAACTATTTGTCCTCTGAAAAAGAGGCGCTGGCGGTCGTGGCTGAAATTAAACAGCTTGGCTCAGAAGCTTTGGTTATAAAATGTGATGTTTCTAAAGAATTAGAAGTAAAAGAAATGATTAATAAAACAATGAAAACTTTTGGCAGTCTTGATATTTTGGTCAATAATGCTGGAATAGTTTATGATACCCCGCTTTTTGAAAGAACGGCTGAACAATTTAAAAAAACACTGGAAGTAAATTTGTTGGGCAACTTTCTTTGTAGTAAATACGCCGCTGAACAAATGTTAAAAAAGAATGGCGGAAGAATTGTTAATATTTCTTCAACCAATGCAATTAATAGTTTTAGTCCCGATGCTATTGACTACGACGCCTCAAAAGCCGGCGTCATCACTTTAACCAAAGACTTTGCTAAGGCACTTGCGCCAAAAATACAAGTAAACGCCATTGCTCCTGGCTGGGTAGAAACCACCATGAACAAAGATCTGCCAGAAGACTTTGTTAAAAACGAAACCGAAAAAATTTATTTAAAAAGATTTGCTAAGCCAGAAGAAATCGCTAAAACCGTCTTGTTCTTGGCCAGCGATGAAGCTAGTTATATAACCGGAAGTATTTTGGTTGTTGATGGCGGACATGACTAATTGGCAAAATAAATTTTCTGAATAAAAAAAATATATGTCTCAACCCCATGAACCCAATCGCCCAGCCGTTGGCGTAGCCACTATTGTCGTCAAAGCTGGCAAGATTGCCGTCGGTAAAGATACCCGCAAAGGCGACGCAGTTTATGGCGTACCCGGTGGACACTGGGAATCGGGCGAAACCTTAAAGGAATGTGCCCTTCGCGAAGTAAAAGAGGAAAGCGGCCTCACGGCCCGTAACCCTCAACTAATTTCGGTTTACGATTTTTATCGCGCTGACAAAGAAAAAAGTTATGTAACCATTGGCATGAAGGCCGACTATGTGTCTGGCGACTTTTCCGATCTTCACGACGAGGGACGATTAGATTGGAATTGGTACACACCAGAGGCGGCCCTGAAATTAAATCTTTTTCCCGCTGATAAAATTTTGATCGAACGATATCTGTCCGGAGTGATTTTTGAATAAAAAAACCAACCTCAAACCCTTTGTCTTGCGCTCGAGCTAGAACATGATGAAACACGAAAAGGTAGCCAATTCGCCTCGAGGCGATCTGAAACATAAAAACCAAGAGGAGAAACGCAATCCGTAGCGACAGACAAAGGGTTTCTCGCCAAGGCCATTTCTTTTCTCCCCCTCTTTTATTTGGGCCAGCAAAGAAAAGAGGGGTGGGGTGTGGGGGCAGGGCTAACGCATTTAAATTCCCAACAAAAACGAGTATTGACAAGATTAATCAAGTCGGGAGTTACTAAAAAACACCTTTTCGACGTGACAAAAAATGATTTTTGTTAAAAACATTGAGGATTTAAATGCGTTAGCC
>JAZDEQ010000079.1:0-31791 GCA_043808565.1 Candidatus Uhrbacteria bacterium
ATTGAAAAGCACAAGGGCCACAATGGAAACACGGGGAATTTTTTTATTTTCCTTTTATCACCATTGTAACTTTTGAACTCCAAATTCGTATATTCGTTACTTTTCGTAATTCGTAACAGATCAATTATTTTCTTCCAAAAACTTAAGATAACACTCGTGACAATAAATCTTCCGATTTTTATAAGTTGGGTTTTCGGCAACTAAAATTATTTTTTGACATTGATGACATTTTTGCTCGGCAAACTTTCCGACATTAGCTTCTAAAATCAGTTTTTGCATTCGGGCAATAAAATGTTGCCTGGGCGGACCCAAACGATTTTTTCGATAAAAGTCGATTTCCGGTTTAATAAAAGCAAAACGCCTTTTCCAGGCCGCATCCCAAAGTGGAATACCTAGCCACTGACTTTCGTCAAAATCATCGATATTATCAGGCACTAAACTAGCGTCTTTCATTTTTGAAACATCTGATAATTCTTCACCAACAGCACCAAAAGACTCTGGTTCAAAATCCAAAGCTCCGAGTTTAACACCAATCTCTTTAGGTGCGCCAAAATATAAAACCGCGCCAGAATCAGGAAAATAACTTGTGGCCATGCTTAATGGAAAAAATTCGCCGTATTCCCCACCTTCGAGCATTTTAGTTTTTAATTCATCAACCAATCGCCAATATTCTTCCTCGGTATATTGCTTATTCAAAAGACAAAACTTTTTTCGATTCAAACCAGCACAACCAAAACAATTTTCGCAATTGTAACAGTCAAGACAATACTCGAGGTTTTGCGAAGTACCACAATGATAGGAAAATTTTACGTTAGTTGATTTTACAATGTTAGTACTATAAAAACAACGATTTGAATCGACTAAACCAGAACAAAAAGTCGAATCAAAACAATCGCCATTGGCATAATTGACCCAAAACAAATCATGAGCCCCATTGATATTACTAAAACCAAATTTAATGTTACGAACCTTATTTAAAAATTCACCCGTCGAATTTTCTGTTTGTTCATTAAAATTTTCCGGCCAAATAGTTGTACTATTCATTAAATCAAAAAACTTCTTTAGATATTCATCAATCATTGAACGACAACTAAAATCAATTTTTGTAACTTGTTTTTCGTATTCATCTTTTGTTAACTGCTGATTAAAAAAAATGTATTTAGCGTTACGTTTATTGGTGGCCCCAAAACAGAACTGACAATTTCGACAATCAAATAAAAAGGCGCTATCTAAACAATCAAAACTGGTTCGAACAAATTTACAATTATAAATCCGCTGAGAATAACCAATATTAAAAGAATTTTTAATTGAGGAACAAATATCAGTTTCAGCCGAATCTTCAACATCAAAAGTCCAAATATTAAACAAGGAATTTCTAGATCGACAACCCATGTTGAAATAACTATTAACATCACCGAAAGAAAACCTGGCAATACTATTCTCTGGTTCTTTCTCATTTTGTTCTGCTCGAATCGGAACACTGAGTTGTAGTTGACGAAGCTGTTCAAAAAAAGATTTCTGCAAATCAAACATCAAACCTCGATCGGTAAAATCTCGATCAAACCATTCTTTATCTGGCAAAATTTTCAAACCTGTGGCCGGATGGATAAATGATAAAAGTGGTTTGCCGGTTTCCGCATGTTTATTCCACCACCACTGAAAAGAAGTAAACCAGCCAGCCGTCAACCACCAACGCGTTTGCGGACTTACTTTTGACGGCGGGACATTAAACTTTTTATACCAACTAATTTCCTCGTCAGTCATCTGCCATTTTTCACCAGTCAAAACACAAGTCCGCTCGCCAGGTTGGAGAGTGTCAAAATTTTTTTTAATGGCCATGTCGTAATTGGGGGTTTTGGACATATATATTGTTACGAATTACGAAAAGTGCCGAATATACGAATGTGGTTTTTATTGAAAGGCACAAGGGCCACAATGGGAACACGGGATTTTTTTATTTTCCTTTTGTCACCTTTGCCGCCATTGTAACTTTTGAACTCCAAATTCGTATATTCGTTACTTTTCGTAATTTGTAACAGATCAATTATTTTCTTCAATAAACGTATTATAACATACCCGACAATAAATTTTTCGTTCAGGAAAGGCTTGATTTTTGGCCACTTTTATTTCCTTATTACAGTTTCGACAAGTTGTACCGATAAACTCTGGTTTGTTAAGCTGTCGATAAATTTCCACCATTCTGGCCCGAGGATGCTGGTGCGGTAGGGCTATCTTTAATTTTTGATAAAGCTCGAGCTCGGGTTTTAAATAACCAAAACGCCGACCAACCGTTGGGTCAAAATAAAATTGACCAATAACTTTGTTAAAGTCTTTTGGCTCCAAACGATCCGGTAGTGAATCAGACGAGCAAATCAAGTCCGAAGGGATTTCTGGTCCCTCTGCTCCTTGACCAATAAGATCAAAATTACGACCGCCAAGTTTCAAAGCCGTAACTTCATCGATTTCAAAAAGATCAAGCAACGAAGTCCAGTGTTGAGTCGAGAAACGCATTCCCGGAATATCACCATAATTCCCTTCTTCAAGCATTCGGCATTTTAAATCATCGAGCGTTTTCCAATATTCTTCTTCGGAATATTGTTTATTTAAAAGACAAAATTTCTTTCGTTTAAGACCGACGCAACCAAAACAATTTTCGCAATCAAAACAACGAGTGCAATATTCAACGTTTTGACAACCGGTAACAATGTTCATGTTGAAAAAAGAATGGTGACAATTTGTTACTCCGACCGAATAATAACAGTCGGTTGAAGCCGTGGCCCCACCACAATAAGCGCAGTCAGTCGAGGGAGCGCCTAAACACCAGGTGACATGATCAATATTTCGCGAACCGCCACGGACATGGTAACACTCGCGAGCATTGGTAGTATTTTCAAGGTACTCACCAGTAGAATTTTCCGTATTTAAATTAGAATTTTCTGGCCAAACTGCAATTTCTTGAAGAAATTGAAAAAACTGTTTTTCATATTTTTTTCGCGTATTCCATGACAACAAGTCGACTTCGTTTAAACGACGTTTGTATTCTTCTTCTGAAAGTTGCTCATTAAACCACAAATATTTTTTATGTCGTTGATTAACTGCACCAAAACAATTTTCACAATCTCGGCAATCAAATAAAAAATAACCATTTTGACAATTATGACTGTCGCGAACAAATTGACAACGAAAAAGATTAGTAGAATTAAGAACATTGTAGGATTCTTTAATGCCGGTTCCCATAACAATCTCCGACGAATCTTCACAATCAAAAGCGTTTGAAGAATAAAAACAGCCCTTAGAACGACTAGCCATGACAAAATAACTGTCTTGATCGCCAAAAGACAAAAAAGCAATCGAATTTTCTGGTTGAACAATATTGTCGTGGGCTGGCAGTGGAACACTAAGAGTAAGATCAAAAAGTTGATCAAAAAAAGATCGTTTAAAATCAAGCACCAAACCTTTATCGGAAAAATCTCGCTTGTGCCATTCTTTGTCTTCTAAAACTCGGAAGTCGCTGGCCGGTGGAATAGTCGTTAACATCAGCCACCCGGTTTCGGCATGTCGATTATAAAAAATGTTATACATGATGAAATAGCCGTGCATAATCCGCATCCGGGAAAACGGCGAGTATTTTGACGGCGGGACATTAAATTTTTTATACCAACTAATTTCTTCCTCATCCATGTTCCATTTCTCGCCGGTCAAAACGCAAGTCCGCTCGCCGGGTTGGAGAGTGCTAAGAATTTTCTTTACGGCAGAATCGTAATTTGGGGTGTGAGACATAACCAAAGTCACTTTGCCATTTAAGGCTCGATCGAGCCTTAAATGGCTTGGACGAATTAATTGTTTTCTTCCAAAAATTTAAGATAACAATTTTTGCAAAAAACTCGACGAACAACAAAAGACGAATTACGATAGGAAATAATTTCCCGACTACAATTAGCACATAAACGATTTTCCGGCTCCGGAGAATTTGAAGTACGAATTAAAGCTTTTAAACGACGCAAAAAATGTTCTCGTGGAAAAGGATAATTTTGTTTACGATAAAAAGCCATCTCGCCACGAGTTACACTAAAAGGGCGACTAAGAATCAAATCTAAGATTGGTTTACCAACAAAAATCTCTTCATTTATTTCGACCAAACAGTCGGGAATTGTATTAACATCCAATAATAACAGCTCAGTAGTTGCTTCGCTTGAACTATTGACGTCACCGCGTTTTGGATCAAAAAGTACAGCCTGAAACTGCACTAATTCTTCATTAGAATATCCAAAAAAAGCTTCACCCATTGAATATTCCAAACCGTTTTCAGAAAAAGTAGCCGGAAAATATTCACCATATTCCCCACAATCCAACATGGCACATTTTAATTCGTCAACTTTTTTCCAATATTCATCTTCCGAATATTGCTTATTAAAAATGCAAAAACTGTTTTTTCGAAGACCGACACAGCCAAAACAATTTTCACAATCATAACAATCCAAACAGTATTCCATATTTATACAACGCCAACAGCGAAAGCAAAAACGCAACTGGCTACCACCAACAACATCACAGGTGTAATAAGCATCACTCCCCCAACCGGCATAAGTCGAAAAAGCCGAATCGTGCTGTTCCTCAGAAATCCAACACCAAAACATATCTGTTGATTTTCCTTGCCAGTAACCATTTCGACAACGAGTTGATTCTTCAATATACTCACCGGTCGATTCGCTTGAACCAACATTAAAATTTTCCGGCCAAACCGCCATTTCCATTAAACTTTGAAACTTGGTTTGATTTTCTTCTAAAACTTTCTGGCTTGATAAATCAATTTTCAATAAACGTTCCTGGTATTCTTCTTTTGATAATTGCTGATTGAAAAAAATATATTTTGCGTTACGTTTATTGGTCGCACCAAAACAGTTCTCGCAATTACGACAATCAAAAAGAAAACGAGAATTGATGCAATCGCGGCTCTCGAAAGAAAAAGCACAAGAAAACATTTTGTTAACCCGATTGGTCCGATAACACCACTGGCTGTTTTTGGTATTGGTTACGTCGACGCAGTCTTCGTTATAAAGAGATAGAGCGGGATAAAAACAACGTTTAACTCCGCACAAATTAAAAACCATGTACGAATCTTCACACTTAATATAATCAACACCAATTGAATTCGTATTACTTCCGTCATCACGACAAGCACTAACCGGAATACTGTGTGCTAATTTAAGTAATTGCGAAAAAAAGGATTATTTAAATCCAGACTTAAAGTTTGACATAAAAAATCTTCATTTGACCACTCACGATCTGGCAAAACCTGATAAGGGCTATCAGGATGAACAAAACTTAAAATTGGTTTACCGGTTTTGGCATGCGGCTTCCACCACAAAGCCAAACCAGAAACAAAACCAAGAAGCAAACGCAAACGCGTTCTAGGACAAAGTTTTGACGGCGGGACATTAAACTTTCTATACCAACCAATTTCCTCGTCAGTCATGTTCCACTTTTCACCAGTCAAAACACAAACCCGCTCGCCGGGCTGGAGCGAGTCGAGGATTTTTTTAATGGCAGTGTCGTAATTGGGGGTTTTGGACATATGGAGTTTACCCCTCTCTCTTGTCTCTCCCACAAGGAGAGAGGAATAAATGACGCTCCTCTCCCTGGGGGAGAGGCTGGCCCGCCCGTCCGTAGCCCGGCCTGTCCGCCAAAGCCCTAGCGACGGCGGGCGAAGGCGGGGTGAGGGGTTTATGTAAAATCAAAAGAAGGCGCTTTTGGCACCCTCCTACTTTATACGACTATTTCATTTTCTTCCACCTTAACCGCCTGGGCATTTATTTCTTGGTCACCTCTTTCTAATTCGGTCGAAACTTCAATTTTAGTTTTAGCAAACTTTTGCCGCGACATTTGAATAATTTTATCCATAAGCGACTCGTGTTTAGGCTCTGAAACTTCCAAAACATCGGCGGAAAATGGATCAAAGCGTTTGCCATCGATGGTCATTTTAACGTAAATCTCGCGAGCTCCAAGGTTGATGATATCCTGCATATCAAAAATTGGCGCTAATTCATCTTTCAAAATTTTGGCATCGTCGGCCCCGATTTGAAAAGTAATAATCGAAGCCACGTTACCGAAAAGTGAAGCTTTTAAACTGGTTTCCAGCTGACAAAGATTTTGGTTGGCTACGGTAACGGCAATCCCGAATTTTCGCGCTTCGGCCAAAAGGTTTTCAAAAGTTTTGGTGGCAATATTTTGAAACTCATCGACATATAAATAAAATGGCTGACGCAAATGCTGAGGCAAATTAATCCGCTTCATGGAGGATTGCTTGATCTTGGTGATCAAAGTCGCGCCAAAAAAAGCACTCACATCGTCACCGAGCAAACCCTTGGAAAGATTAACCAAAACGATTTTTCGCTCCTGCATGAATTTATAAAAATCAATCTTATTATCTTTTTGACCAAAAATATTGCGCATGAGCGGATCGGCCAAAAGTTGCCCCAGCTTATTTAAAAGTGGCGAAACCGCTTCGGCATCATAACGCTGTGACCATTCAGGAAACTCAATGGCCCAAAAACGTCGAACTACACTATCTTTAATATATTCAATCACCTTACTGCGAAAACGACCGCTCGATAACAGCGAAACCATGCCATTGATAGTGCCACTGGGATAATCAATCATGGCCAAAGTCGTCATGCGTAATAAATGCTCAATGCGCGGACTCCAGTCAGAACTAAATTGTTTTTTAAAAATTTCAATCAATTCATTGGTGACCGGAAAACGATCTTCTTCGGCCACATTGGCGATTGGATTAAAAGAAATGGGAAATTCCCGATCACCAGGATTGATTAAAACCACGTCGTCTAATCTTTCGGTTGGCACAAACTCCATGATGCTCTGAACCAAATCACCGTGCGGATCAATAACACACAAACCGTGATTAAAAAAAACATCAGAACGAATTAAAAGTTCCAAAAGTTTGGTTTTGCCTACCCCGCTTTTGCCGATCACATACATGTGCCGCGAACGGTCTTTTCGTTTGATACCAAAAACATAACGTTTAACTGAAATGCCTTGACTAAAATTAGTTCGACCAAAAAGTGAAATCTCAGCCGATTCAGTATTATCTTTAGTCGGCAAAGCCGCCGGCGGCTCATGCCGCCGAGCGACAATTTGATCTTCGACTTTATTGTATTCTAAGGGCATAATTTGGTTGCTAAAAGTGTATACTAATCTACTAATCTGGCTACTAAACTACAAATCTACGAATTGGCTACTAATCTTATTTTTTAAATAATTCGTAGAGATTCGTTAATTAGTAGATTGGTAGCAAAATTTGTGGATTAGTATACCCTTCGATGCCGCCGTCTTCACCAAGGAAAAACGTCATCCTTTGAAGCGGCGGGGCGTGGGGTGGGCGGTGGAGCCGAAACATTTGGGGTTGGCGAAAAAGTTGTTGGTCTTTCACCAACTGAACCGACAGTCATTGATCCGCCGCCACTCCTTTTGTGACGTTTTCTTTTTCGTTTGGCTACTTCGGCTGACGAATCATTTGATCCAACAACAGGGGTGGTAGGGGCAGCAGAGGCAACGGAGGCAACAGGTGCGGCACTAACAGGTGATAAAATCGGATTCATTTTAATCGCCCCTTCAGGCAAAGCGGCCATGGGTTCGTTTTGGTCGCCGGGTAATTCTTTAGGTTTTAGAGAGGTTAAACTCATATCAGCCCCGGTTTCCTTGGTCACTAATTCACCGTCTTTTACGGCTGGTACTGAAGCCGGTTTACTAACTTCACTTTTCCGCTCCTCAACTCGGCCCTTACCGCTTTTTCGTTCTTCACGAACAATCTCAATGCAATCCTCACAATAAATTGGTCGACTCTTATCGAGCTCAACTGGTAAAATCATGTGTTTGCCGCAACGTGTACAATCGTAATCAAACAACGGCTTATTGCCGAATTTTTTCGTAGCTTTACGACGATCTTCGGCCACCTTAAATTGCTCAGCAACTTCTGGCGAAACTTCGCTCGCCTCAGTCCCGCCGCCTTCCATTTCACTCCATTTTAAAATTTCATCAGCTACAATATCACGCGGTCGGGCATAAGTTGCCCGAGAAGTTTCAATTACGATCTCCGAAGAACCGGTTTTTTGAGCAATTGGCGGCAGGGTTAAGGCGGAAAACGGTTCCGAAGACACGCCATCAATCATGAGACGAAGATAAATTTCATACTTAGCCAAATTTACCAAATCTTCGGGTGTAAAACGCGGCATAAATTCAGTTTCCAAAAAAGCCGCGTCTGGCGAACCGACTCGAAACATTATAATTGTACCCACGTTACCAAAAACCGCGGCTCGAACTTCTTCGGTCAACTGCTCGATATATTGATGAGCCATGATCAAACACAACCGATATTTACGAGCCTCAGACAAAATTGAAGCAAAACTTTCCGTGGCAAAATTTTGAAATTCATCAATATAGAGATAAAAATCACGACGTTCAATTTCAGGAATATCCACCCGTTCCATGGCGCACAACTGCAGCTTGGTAATCAACATACCACCCAGCAATCTCATGGCATCTTCACCGATTCGGCCTTTTGATAAGTTGACGATAAAAATTTTACTGGAATCCATTATTTCTCGAGGTTTTAAAGTCGAATTTGGTTGAGCCACAATATTACGAACAATGGCCGTGGAAAGAAATTGGCCAACTTTGTTTTGAATTGGCGCAATGGCTTCAGTGCGAAATTTTGGTTCCCATTGTTCAAACTCAGTAATCCAAAAAGCCTTAACCACCGGATCTTTTAAATTTGAAACCAAGCGTACCCGAAAATCACGATCGACTAGCAAACGGTTGATACCCATTAAAGTATTGCCAGGATTTTCGAGCAAGGTCATGATGCAGTTGTTTAAAATATGCTCCATGCGCGGACTCCAAACATCTGGCCAGATTTTTTTAAAAACGCCCATGAGGCCAGAAGCAATCACGTGCCTTGTATTAACATCGTGCGATTCCAAAATATTAAAACCCATGGGAAATTCTGTATCTGAAGGGCAAAAATAAACCACGTCTTTCAGTCGCCATTCAGGAATATAATTAATCAATTTTTCCGCCGTATCACCATGCGGGTCAACATAAGCACAGCCATGCCCCAAATAAATATCTGACAAAATCATGTTTTCTAAAAGTGTGGTTTTGCCCATGCCCGTTTTACCAATAACATAAGTATGCCGACGACGATCATCGGTTTTAATGCCAAACTTGCGCATTTGATTGCGATAGTTGGTACGAGCAAAATAAATAACATCGTTTTCGTGATCGTGATCTTCGTAGGCAGGCATATTTTTGAGGGGGGTTACGAAACTACGAAATTGCTACGAAACCACGAAATTGGTTGAACAAAAAACTTTCGTAGTTTCGTAATTTTTCGTAGTTTCGTAACCCTTTCAGCTTCTAGAAAGGTAAATTCGGCGGGGTAAAACTCTTTTCTTTTTCGTCGAGGGCTTCGGCTTCGCCGGGGATTGGTGGTAAATTAACGTCTTCTAATTCAACACTGGGATCTAGCAAAACTCGAATTGCATCAGGGATTTTTTTAACCGACGGTGACCCGACCGGTGAACCAGAAAAATTTTGAACTTTGATTTCGTTTGGCGTAGAAGAATCTTTTAATGGTGAAGACAAATGTAAATCTGGCTCAGAAGTTCCGGGCAAGGAAACTGGCGGCGCTTCTTTTTTAGATAAGGAAAGTGCTGGTGGAGTAGCTCGATAAAGTGGCGTTTCTTCGGAAGCCACTGGCAAAGAAACCGGCGGCTCGGCGCGACGAGATTCGGTTTTTTTAACCAACGGCGCTTTAACAATAATCGAAGGAAAATGGTAAAGAGTGGCTAATTCTTCAGTGCATAAAATTCGCGGCGTGGCTCCGATATAATAACTGCGATTTTTTGTGGCTTGCGAAAGACGCGACCGGCGATGATCATAAGTCCAGCGCTGAAAAAAGTAATCATTTTTTGGTACTTGTGGACCAAACATACCGAATTCGGCCGAGCCTGGGTTGTTATACTGAAGCAACATGCCCTTAACCATCGGCACCCGCATATGCTTAGCAAAAATGCCTTTTTTGGCATAATAAACCAAACGAATTTTGCTCTTTAAACCAATCTTAGAAATTTTATTGGCCACAGCTTCAACTTGCGCTTTTTCGGCCAAAGTAATTTTAAAGGCTCGCCAAATATCTTCTTTTTCCTTAAGTTCAGATCCACCGCCTATTTCAATACCAGTGACATGGCCCAAAAATTCTTCAGGAATCTTTAAGAGATTATCTAAAATTCCACTACTCTTACTATCTTCTTTTAAGCCGTAAGTTTTTTTAATAAATTTCGAACCTTCCTCGGTCCATTTTTGATTGCAAAGACTCGTAACAATTTGAATAATAAAACATTCACCTGGCCGCATGCGACTAATTTGTTCCAACATAATTGCCAAAGGATCTTTCAATTCCTGTGACATGCTGTGTTCAAATTCTTGCCAAGTTTTAAAAGAAATAAATTCGCCAATTTTTGACTTAATCGTCATCTCAGCTCCCCACATTTCCCACTCAGGATCAGGAAAATGCGAAGGAAATCTGGTCATATAATCCTCAACTTCGGTAATTTGAGAATCAGGATATTGCGCATAAATACCAGATTCGACAATATCTCGATGACGATCTTCGCAGCGAATATAAAACTGAATGTAGCCATCAATGGAAACAATTTCAAAAGTAAATCTGGGTGGAGTTTTACCCACAAACCAAACTTCTTTCCAAAGATAATTAGAAAAAGCTCCTTGTAATGAGGCAAAAAAGTTTTCTAATGACTTTGGACTTTGCTCGGTCATTTTTGGTACATCAACGGCCAAAAGAATGTATTTTAACTTACCCTCATACTTTCCTTGCCGATAATCTTTCCAAACTTCCATCAACCCCCACAAAATAACTGAAGCCGCTGGAAACCAGCCCACCAACATCATAATTTCAATAACAATAACATCAAACCTCTGGCTAAAAAAGGCGTGAAAAAAAGTTACTTCACTAGCAAAAGCGGCAGTCGCCAAGAGAAACATAATTGAAAATATTATAGCACAAAAAGGGACTTAAGGGATCTAAGGGATTTAAGAGACTGAAGGGGGTGTGGATATTTTTTTATAATTCAACAATTATAGGCGATAAACCACCCTTGATTTTTTTCTTTTTTTGTGATAGTTTTTTATTATCCCCCACATTTAATTCACCTTTTAGGTTTTTTATATGGGTCAACAGCTGACTAAACAAGATATTTTTGAAGTCGTTAGTAGCGTTGTTAATAATGCTATTGAAAAAAACAATGCCGATCTTTTAGAAAATATTAATAATTCATTTTCTGATTTAGAGCAAAGAATGAGTGATTTTAAAACAGATCTTAATGATGTTAAAAAGGATCTAAACGCGGTAAAAACAGATCTAAACGAAGTTAGATCAGACCTGGACGAAGTTAAGGCAGATTTGAATGGAGTTAAAACAGATCTGCGTGGAGTTAGATCTACTGTTAATACTCAAATGGTCACCAAAGATTACTTAGACCAAAAAATTTCCGAACTTCGTGGCGATATTTTAACTACTATCCGAAAAGAAGATAACAAACTCGGAACCTTAACCAACAAACTTGCTCAACGAAAAATTTTGCCCACTTCCGATATCCAAGAAATTTTATCAATGGAGCCGTTTCCGAAAGTTTCTTAGACTAAATAATTTTAAAATACTAAACAACCGCCAGCTATAAAGCCGGCGGTTGTTTATGTCGATTAAACAAACGAGAGATATAAATCTAACGCTTCCTCCACCCCTCCCAAACCACCAAAAGCGGGCTGGCAATAAAAATTGAGGAATAAGTACCAACACCGATGCCAATGGCTAAGGCCAAAGCAAACGGCCGGGTGGTTTCCCCGCCCCAGATGAAGATGGCTAAAAGAGCCAACATGGTAGTTAAACTGGAATAAAGCGAGCGGAATAGTGTTTGCTGAATACTTTTATCAACCGTATCAGCAAACGAACCACTAAGTTTATTCAAGTTTTCTCGAGTTCGATCAAAAACAATAATTGTGTCATTGATAGAATAGCCAAGAATGGTTAAAGCCGCGGCCACGAAAGCAGTATCAACTTGCCAGCCGTAAAAATGACCAAGAATGGCAAACAAACCCATTGGCACAATTACGTCGTGAAAACCACAGAAAACCGTTAACAACGCATACTTCCAAGACTTAACTGGCTCTGAAACTTTACGAAAAGCCCAAGCCACATACAAACCAATCAAAATCAGAGTGACCGCCACGCCGGTAATCGTCTTTTTTCGAAGTTCTGAGCCAACTGAAGGACCGAAAGAATTAAATTGCATTTCAACAACGCTTCCGTCTTTGGCCTTGAAAGCCGCTAAAACCGCCTGGTGAGCTGGCTCATCCAAAGCATCAAGTCGAATAATCATTTCAGTTTCACCAGTTGGCTGAACAATGGCGTGGTCATGACCAGTGGTGGCTAAAATATTTCTAGCCTCATCAACACTTGGTCGGCTTTGAAAATTTAATTCCAAAATACTACCGCCAGTAAAATCAATGCCAAAATTAAAACCAAACAAACCAATGGCCACAATACTGCCGGCAATCAACAGACCAGAAAAAGCAAACCAGATATTACGATGTTTAACAAAAGAAAATTTCATATAGTCTTAGCCTTGTTTAGGTGTATGCCTGGCATACATTTTAACTTTATTCAACCACTTAACTTTTTGAATGGTTAGAAGATAGGTATAAGTCACAGTTACAGCCGTAAACATACTGAACAAAACACCAACTGAAAGAGTTAAGGCAAAACCTTTAATAAAACTGGAACTAAAAGTATACAAAACCAAAGCGGCAATAAGCGTGGTTAAGTGACCATCACGAATGGCCGGCCAAGCACGATGATGGCCTTCGTCAATCGCTGAACGCAAGTCGCGACCGGCTCGTAACTCTTCTTTAACTCGTTCAAAAATAAGCACGTTAGCATCAACCGCCATACCAATAGATAAAACCAAACCAGCAATACCAGAAAGCGAAATGGTCACGCCGAAAATTCGATAAACCAACATGTTTAAAACCGCATAAAGAGCCAAAGCAATCACCGCCACAAACCCTGGAACTTGATACATGATCAGCATAAACAAAGCCACCAAACCAAAGCCAATCAAAGCGGCCGTAATACTTTTACCAAGCGAGGCCTGACCAAGAATTGGACCAACAGTTTGTTGAGAAATCAATTTGACCGGTACTGGCAAAGCCCCGGCATTTAAACGCTGAGCTAAAGTTTTGGCTTCTTCTAAACTAAAATTGCCGGTAATAATCGCCTGACCGCCATAAATAGCATCTTGAACGGTAGGAACTGAAATCGGCGAACCATCAAGAAAAATCGCTACTCTTTTGCCAACATTGCGACCGGTAATTTGACCAAACAAATCCGCCCCCTCACTATTAAACTGCAAAGAAACATGGGGCGCGCCGGTATTTTGATCAAATTCAACTTTGGCAGTTTTTAGTTGTTGGCCGGTGAGGCCGGTGTTTTTCCACGGTTCATCGACTTGAGCAATATCATTCAAGGTAGTCAAAGGCAACAAAATTCTTTCAATTTGATAAGCCACGACCGGTTCCTCGGCTTTTTTATAAATAATATGATAACCAAATTCGGTTTCAACCACTTCGGAAATTCCACCAACTGGAGTATTTGAAGCCGCCATTTCAAAAGCCGCCACAGTTTGGCCAGGCTCTATCCAACCAAGATAACCGCCATCGTCTTTTGATCCAGGATCAGTTGAGTAAGCTTTGGCTTTTTCAGTAAAATTATCAGCCGTCAAATCTTTTTTAAGATTAGTCAGTTGTAGATTGGCTTCAATCATTGGAATCGGATCAGTACAACCGGTTTTACCTTCAAAACAAATCAAAATATGCGAAAGCTCCATTCTCTTAGCATCGTTCTTTTTTACATAACGAACAATATTTAAGCCTTCACTGGTTTCGACAACTTTATTAACGATCGAATCTTCCTTGGTCCGACCGTCTTTAATGGCTTGAGCCAGCTCACCGTAATAAGGATTAGAAGTGGTAACTAAACCAAGACTTTGACCTTTTAATTCGGCCAACAAAGAAGTCCAGTCTTCGGTTTTGGCTCGATTTAAAACATCATTAGCCGCTTGACGCTCAGTGACATTTTTTTCATCAATAATTTTTTGTTCTTCTGGTGTGGCCGCTCGACCAACATCAGTATTTTCTTCCTTAAATTCCAAAATCGGTGTTTCGCCAATTTGTTTGATCGCCTCGGAAACATCAAGAACCCCGGCCAAGTCAACAACAATGCGATCGCCTTGAGCTGTAGTGATCATTGGTTCAGAAACGCCAAAGGCATTAACTCGACGCTCAATAACATCGCGTACCCCCTCAAGAGCCGCTTCGTGATCGGCTTCTGGAACACCCAACATGTCGGCCTCATAAATAAGGTGGGTGCCACCTTGAAGGTCAAGACCAAGTCGATAAGGCGTTTCGTTCATCTTTACGGCTTCGGTATTAATACCAGTTACCGAACCAGCCCAGGCCGTAGCTTGATTCCAATAAATTGGAAAATCAAAAGCCGCGGAAACCAAGGTAAGGATAAGAAAAAAGGCAGTTAGGGCCGGGTTAAGCCATTTTTTGTTGGTCCAAGAAGCACTCTTAGACGGCGCTTTACGTTTCCAGTTTTGCATAATAATAAGTTAAAAACGGCGTTATTTTAAACTTTATCCTTTAAAAAAGCAAGGTGAAAGGTGGATATTTTATGGATTGGGGTTTGGTGGTTGAAGCCTGGGAATTAGTCAGAAATTTAAAAAGGCGATCAAACGATCGCCTTAATAATTTACTCAACCTTATGTCCGAATTCCTCGTCAGCCACATCGGCAATGGCCGCGGCCTTAGTTTCGTGAATTGTGCCGTCAATATGATTTGGTGGAACGTAAACGGTATAAACTTTCATCGAGACCGAACCGGTATTGATAAAGTTATGACGAGTGCCGGGAGTTACTACATAAACATCGCCAGCAACGACTGGCGTTTCAACGCCATCAAGCATGGCTTTCCCTTCACCACTTAAAAAGAAAAGAATTTGTTCGACATGGGCGTGAGTTTCTTCACCAATGTCTTCGCCCGATTTAATATCCATGACGACTAATTGGCTTTTGGCACCTGTGAAAAGGACTCGGCGGAAAAAATTGTTCTCGTTGGTATCGCGGATGATGTTGGTATTGTAGGACATAAGATTGTTTTGGCTTTATTATTTTTTTAAAAAGGTTAGTAAGTTTTTTTAATCGTAGGTTGAATGATCGCCAATAGAAAGAAAAGCAATGGTTCCGTCTTCTAAATATTTAAAAATAATTCTGGTTTTAAAATTGACCGAAAATGACCAAAAATTTTTCATTTGACCGGATAATTTATGGGTTTTAAGACTGGGGTGATGCGGATCGGTTAGAAAAAGTTCGACTTTTTGTTCAGTCTCCGGACGCAAACGAAGTGGGATCTTTTTTAATTCTCGATCAAAACGTTTAGTTAAAACCACCTTCATGGTCTATTTTTTCCAAAGACCTTTGGCGTTTTTTAAAACCCGGACTTTGCCAGAATTAGCCTCGAGACATTCGGCTTCCAATTCTTTTGATAAAATTGAACCTTGCCATTCTCGAAAAAGATAACGAAAAAATTCGCTTTTGGAAGCAAAGTTTAAACGTTTGATTTCTTGATTAACCTCGCGGCTTAAAGCTAAGGGCAAAGAGATATTTATTATGTTACGCATAGCCTAACTTTGTAATAAATATTATTACAAAGTTAATTTACCAAAATTAAAAAAATCCGTCAATCGTTCTGCCCCAAGAGGCGTTTTTGACCACCAAAAAATCAACCCGCCTAATTGTAGCAAAATTATTAAAGCAATAACAATTTGAAAAGATATTTTTTTGGTTTTGTGGTGAAAAAGATTCATACCCAACAAAGTGCCAATGCCGCCAGCAAAAAAAGTAGCTAAAAAAAGAATTAACTCGGGCACGCGATCACTTTTTTGGCCAGCTTGAAATTTATCAAAAGCCAAAAGAAAAAAACTGGCCAGATTGGCCGCAACAAAAATAGCTATCGCGATTTCGCTTTCTTTGTGAAGATCAAAAAAAACAATAATCGCCACCAAAGCCGCAGTAATTGAAAATAACCAAGCAATTGACCAGAAAAGGTAAGTTTTAGTTCGACGAGACATAAAAAGACAGAGGATAAAAACAAAGTGCCCCGCTGCACAACTAGAGCGATCGCTTCAGTTGTGCGACAAAGATGAAGCGCTGCATAACTAGAGCGATCGCATCGGTTTTGCAGCGCTTAATCGGTTTAATCCTGTTCTTCGGCGATAAAAATCCTAATCCATTCGTCCATTTCTGTTTTATTAAAAAAATCCCGTAAAATTTTAGCCACATCAAATTGAAAAATCCAGACACTTTTTTGCAATGGTAGAAATCCAATTTTATCTAAAAAAATTCTTAATTTGTTCCTTTTAGATTTAAACTTTTCTGGGATGTCGAAAACAACTATACAAATTTTTCCCTCTGGTAATAAATTGGCTTCTTCAATTTTTAAACGCAGATATTCGAACCAGCCGTCTTCGGTAATTTTAACCAACAAAGAATCACGAGTACTTTTTGTCTCAATCAATCCTTTCTGTTTTAATCTGGATAAATCTCCTCTAAAAGTTGAACTATTTTTTCTAAACTGAAAAATCTCAACGAATTCTTTAGGTTTATTTTGATTGCCTATTTCAAGCAAAAGTTTTGATGTTCCGGAAAACCCTCTGGTTTTCCTAGAAAAAGTTGAACGCTGCATAACTGATGCGATCCACCTCCGCCGAGCTTCGGTGGACACTGTCGCACGGTTTGTGCGACGAAATTATTTTCTTTTTACCTCGCAAACAAACGTCTTTAAATATTCAGCTTCGGGAAAATAAACTGACAATGGATGATCTGGTGCCTGGCGAATTATTTTCAAAATCGAAAGATTAATTTCGTTTTGCACCGAAGTCCGACGTAAAATAAAAGCCAAATCATCTTCTGATAAAAAGTGCGAGCAACTTGAGCTAATAAAAATTCCGCCATCTTTAACCAAACGCATAGCTGCCCGATTTAAAAAATGATAAGCCTTTTTCCCTTCCTCGATATCGTGACGAGACTTTATAAGCGCCGGCGGATCAATAATAACCAGGTCGTATTCTGGTTCGCGATGAGCACCAAGCCAAGCAAAAGCATCGGCTTCTTCAGTGGAAAATTTTTTCTTGGGGATTTTATTTAACTTCATGTTTTCTTCAATCCCGGTCAAAGCCACGGCCGAAGAATCAACATTATGAACGCTTTCAGCTCCGCCCAGTAAAGCGGCCACTGAAGCCGCGCCGGTATAAGAAAAAATATTTAAAACTTTTCGACCAGCCGCCAACTCACGAATTGTCCCCCTGGTATCTCGCTGATCCAAAAAGAAACCAGTTTTTTGTCCACCAACTACATTGGCAAAAAACTTTATTCCGTTTTCTTTAAATTCGATTTTTTCCCGTTCTTCACCAAAACGCCAACCAATTTCATCAACCAAATTTTCTTCACGACGGGTTGCTATATCACTCCGCTCAAAAATCGCTGACGGTGAAAAAGTTTTCTTTAAGGCTTCAATAATTATTATTGGGCGTAAATTATCAAGTCCGGCAGTGGCGATTTGAAATACCAAAACATCAGAAAAACGATCGACAACCAAGCCCGGCACACCATCAGACTCACCAAAAACTACACGATAACCCGTAGTCTCGGCGTCCGGACCAAAACCCAAAAGCCGACGTCTTTCGTCGACGGCTTTAAAACGTTCGATAAACCAATTTTTATCAATCGCCTGGCCGGCAAAATCAAAAACCCGCACAGCAATCGACGAGCTGGCCGAAAAAGTCCCAGTCCCCAAAACTCGTCCGGTCGGATCTTCGACTTGAACCAATGAACCGTGTTGCACAGTGGCATCTTTTCCCACAATCGCGCCAGAAAAAATCCACGGATGACGAAAAACCGCATTAGCGGCTTTTCGGGAATCGATTATTACTTTGGGGTACATATTTTAAAAGGGGTTGAAGGGGAATAAGGGGACAAAGGGGTTGAAGGGTTTTTATCAGATTGAACCAAAATAAAAATTCTCTTCATCCCCTTCCGCCCCCTTAAACCCCTTGTGCCCCTTTAATTAAACCTTATCCGGTCGTGGCTCGCGATGTGATTCAACCAACTTATCTTTAAAATCAACCACCTGACGACGCAAATCGTCTTTCATCAAATCAATAGCTTCGTAAAGATCTTCAACCTCCACTCGAGCTCGCAAAAGATTATTACCGGGCACACTTAAATTAGCTTCGGCAAAAAAGAACGGGCCTTTGGCATGATGATCGGAAGTTTTACCAACCTCAACACCGGCCTCTGGCTCGGGTTGAAAATCAACCATTAATTTATCAAGACTCTCCAACTTTTCTCGCACATAATTCTCAATCGCTTCGGTCATTTCCATATTGGTCGCTTTGATGGCAGTAATTATCATAAGAATAAAAATTAATGATGATGGTTTAATTTTAGTCGGAAATTGGAAGATTGACAAACTGGCTATTTTAAAAACCCAAATACTCCACCTCTTCTTCCAGTTGAATTCCAAAGCGATCACGAGCGTTCATTTTTATCAGAGCGATCAATTGGACGACATCGCTGGCTGTTGCCCCGTCGACGTTCTCGATAAAATTAGCATGCTTTTCACTAACTTTGGCACCGCCGATTTTTTTGCCCTTTAAATCCATTTGTTCAATTAACCAACCGGCGGGAATAATCCCGTTGTTAATGGGCGAACAGCCGTTCGCCCCTACGATGTCGATTTCTTGTTTCAAACGATCTAATTCGTTGTCTTTAATTTTGTAATTTTTGAAAACACAACCAGTCGTACCACCAGCTGGCGGCTGAGTGGCTAAACGCTTGGCTAAAAATTCTGCCATTTTTGATTTTATTATTTCAGGATCACCTGGCAGAAGTTCAAAAACCGCGGCCAGAATAATTTCTTTATTTTTTTTAAAAATCGAATGACGATAATCAAAAGATAAATCGTTTTTTAATACTTCAACAATCGCCCCATCACGTAAAATTGTAGCTGAAACAAGACGATCCTTGGTTTCGCTCCCGAAACACCCGGCATTGCCACGCACGGCCCCGCCGACAGTTCCCGGCAGTGTAGCCATCCATTCTAGACCAGAAAGACCAGCCTCGGCCGCTGTCCGGGCTAAAAGAACTGCCGGAACGCCGACACTGACAGTTATTTTGTTTCCTTCAACTCGAATATCTCGCAAAGCTAATTGAATAACCAAACCAGCGAAACCGTCGTCATTTACTAAAACGTTGGAACCGCCACCTAAAACAAACCAATTGATTCCCGCTTCCGTGGCCAACGAAACCGCGGTTTTAACTTCATCAGAATTTCTAGCTTCAACAAACCATTTAGCCGGCCCGCCAATGCGCCAGGTGGTGTGCTTGGCCAAGGGTTCGTTTTCTTTAAAACGATCTTGGAAAATAGTTTTTAATTTTTCATTCATAAAACAATTTTCCGAGCTAAATTATCCACATCGCCGGCACCTTGAATAATCAGAGCATCGCCATCTTGAATAAGGTCGCTCAAAATTTTTTCGGTTTCTTTAAGATCAGAAGCATAAATTACTTCTTTGTCAGGATATTTATTTTTAATGGCTTCAACCAAATCACGCGAAGAAATATCGAAATTTTCCGTGCGACCAGCCACGGCAAAAATTTCTGGAATAATTAAAATATCCGCGCCGGCCAGAGCCTCAACAAAATCATTAAATAAAGTTTTGGTCCGTTCGTGTTGATGCGGTTGAAAACACAAAACAATTCTTTGACCAGGAAAAAATTCTCGAGCGGCTTCGAGCGTGCCACGAATCGCTGTGGGATGGTGACCGTAGTCAGAAAAAACATCAGCCCCCTTAAATTTCCCCACTCGTTCAAAGCGTCGCCAAACGCCAAAGAATTTTTCCAAAGCCGCTTGAATAGCCCCAAAGGGCACACCAATCGACAAAGCTAAAGCTGTGGCGGCCAAAGCATTCATAGCATTAAAACTGGCCGGAACTTGTAAGACCAAATCACCAAAATGACTATTATCGAGCCAAACTTCAAAAGTTTGCTGACCTAAACCAACAATGCGATTAGTAATTCGATAATCACCATTCTCGGTACCAAAAGACACACCGTTTTTATAATTCAATTCACGACAAGTTTCATCGTCAGCATTAAAAATCACTCGACCGATTTCTGGTACTCGATCAACAAATTTTTGAAAGGCTTCACGGATGTGATTAAGGTCGCGAAAATAATCCAAATGGTCTTCTTCAATATTGGTCACAATGGCAAACTCTGGAAAAAGATTTAAAAAATGTTCGCGATACTCGCAAGCTTCAACCACTAACCAAGAACCGGTTTTACCGATCCGCATATTGCCATGCTTAAACGACGGCACTTTTGTGCCGACAATTACGGTTGGATCAAAACCAGCTTCTTCTAAAATTAAACCCAACATGGCTGTGGTAGTACTTTTACCATTAGTTCCGGCCACGGCAATTGTTCGAAATTCTTTTGAAAGTTCGCCCAAAGCTTCGGGATAAGACATTTCAGCCACGCCTCGCTCACGAACCACAACTCTTTCAGGATTTTCCACTGGCACAGCCGGCGAATAGATAATCAGATCACAATCATCTGGCACATTGCCTGCGTCGTGACCAATAAAAATTCTTTTACCTTCAAGCTCTAATTCTTCGGTCGTCTCAGAAGCAGTTAAATCAGAACCGGTTATTTCCACGCCACGTCGAGATAAAAATTTAGCCAGAGCCGAAACCCCAATGCCACCAATGCCAATAATATGAATTTTTTTTGCTGTCTGTAACATATATTTTGATTATACAAGGAATTGATTAAAATTCAAAAGAATATTGTTTGCCGACAAAAGCAAAAAAGTTTATTATGTAACCACTATGACAAACTTAAAAACCTTTGACCCGGCCATTGCCGAGGCCTTAGAAAAAGAAATTAAACGCCAAAGCGAGGGCTTGGAAATGATTCCCAGTGAAAATCATACTTCGCCAGCGGTTTTAGAAGCCTTAGGTTCACGCTTCACTGACAAATATTCCGAAGGTTATCCGGGTATGCGTTATTATGGCGGTTGTGAAAATGTTGACTTGGTGGAAAACTTGGCTCGAGAAAGAGCCAAAACTTTGTTTGGTGTAACTCACGCCAATGTTCAACCATATTCTGGCTCGCCGGCTAATCATGCGGTTTATTTTGCCTTGGTTGATCCGGGCGATAAAGTTATGGGCATGCACTTGTATTACGGCGGTCACATGACCCATGGTTTAAAAGTAAATTTTTCTGGCACTTACTACAACTCGGTTCAATATCAAACTGGTAAAGATGGTTATCTTAATTATGACGAAATGGCCGAGCTAGTTAAACAAGAACAACCAAAATTAATTTTTACCGGGGCCACGGCTTATCCACGAATTTTTGATTGGGCTCGTCTTCGTGAAATTGCTGATTCTTGCGGGGCCTGGCTCGTCGCTGATATTTCCCACATTGCTGGCTTAGTAGTTTCTGGTGATCATCCTTCGCCAGTCGGTTTTGCTGATGTTATTACTACCACCACTCATAAAACCCTCCGCGGTCCTCGCGGGGCGATTATTCTTTGTAATGGCAACACGTCCAATCCTCTTAAAAAAGCCGAACGTATCAAGGAAAATCTCCCGACTCTAATCGACCGCGCGATTATTCCTGGCCTTCAAGGCGGACCACACAATCACCAAACCGCCGCTATTGCTGTGGCTTTAAAAGAAGCGGCCACACCAGAATTTAAGGAATATGGTCATCAGATTGTCAGAAACGCCAAAACTTTAGCCGCTGAACTTTTAAATAAAGATTTTAATCTGGTAACCGGCGGCACAGATAATCATTTGCTTTTAATTGATTTGAACAATAAAAATCTTTCGGGCAAAGAAGCGGAAAAAGCCTTGAGCTTGGCGGGAATTACTGTGAACAAAAACACTGTACCCTATGATCCGCGCTCACCGTTTGATCCATCTGGTATTCGAATGGGTACCCCAGCGCTTACAACTCGCGGCATGAAGGAAAATGAAATGAAAATCATCGCCAATTGGATCGATCAAGCAATTCAAGCTAAAGACGACTTGGAAAAATTAGAAAAAATTCGTCAAGAAGTTAAAGAAATGGCCGATAAATTTCCGCTTTGTTCATAAGCTCATTTAAAAAACCGGCAACAAAAAACCGCAGATTTTTTTCTGCGGTTTTTTGTATTGACAAATTTTTGTAAATTGGGTAAAAACATTGTGCCCCTGTTCGAGTTGAGATAACCCCAACAAAGGATCGTGGTATGAACATCCTGGTCGTCGGAAGCCCCAGCAAGAATTCCCCACTCATTATTGCCCTTGAGGCTGCTCTCGTCGGAAGCGGCTCGACCGTCAACCTCACAAACACGGAAAGTTTCAGACCCGATCGGCCGATCAAAGCCGACACGGTGGTCTTCGACTGCACTGCGGCACACCGTGATCTCTTCAACAAGGCAGCAAGGACGCCGGTTTATCTCCGTATGATCTTGGCTCCAAGCCGGGATCAAGTACCGAACGGTTTCCGCCCCGATGCCGGCTTCTTCTTCATCAACGAAAATGGCGTCGCCGCCCTCGCCTGAAGCCCTCGCTTCAGCCTCTTCCTTTCCCACCGCGCAGCTGGCCACGACCCGGCTGCGTCTTCGTATCTTAAAAATTTAGGTTAAAAACTTTTTTCGCGTTATTGGTGGTGGCTTCGGCAACTTCTTCTAAACTTTTTTCTTTTAACGCGGCAATTTTTTTGGCTACCTCGATAACATAGCTCGGTTCGTTTCGCTCGCCGCGATGAGGTGGTGGGGCGAGATATGGCGCGTCGGTTTCAATTAAAATATCTTCCAGACTCAATTCGCGAATCAAGCGGTCGTAACTTTCGGAATAAGTAATGATGCCGTTGAGGCCGATTTTATAGCCGAGTTCGAGAAATTTTTTCGCAGTTTTATGACTGCCGACAAAACTATGGACCACGCCGGTTTTTTTAACCGGATTATTTTTTAAAATTTCCAAAAGGTCATCGTAGGCATCCCAACAATGGATGATCAGTGGTTTTTCGACCTCATTGGCTAATTGAATGGCTCTTAAAAAAGCTTCTTTTTGACGATTTTTTAATTCTTCAATATCATCGCCGGCTTCAAAATGATGATAATCCAAACCCATTTCGCCAATAGCCACAGCTTTAGGACTTTTAAAAAGTCGGCGATAAAATTCTAAATCAAATTCCTCGCGCCGAGTGTGAATATTTTCCTCAGAGCCAATTTCATCAGCATCTAATTCTTGTTCTTGAGTATGACAAGGATGTAAACCCACCGCCGCCCACAAACCATCGTATTTTTCGGCCACCTCAACCGCTTTCTGGCTGGTGGTGGTTTGCGTGCCGACGGTAATCATAAAAATCCCAGCCGCCAGCGAGCGACGAATAACTTCGTCCATGTCTGGTTTGTAAGCGTTGAAGTGGATGTGGCAGTGAGTGTCGACGAGGGACGGTGGTTTAAGGGGCATAAGGGACTGAAAGGCTGGAAAGGCTTTAGAGGCTTAATCCGCCTCCGCTCGTGGCGAGCTTTGGCGAGACAAGGGGGCTGGAAGGGGTTGAAGGGAGTTTAAAAATGTTATTTTACGCCTCGGAATAAATGAACCGTGTGCCCGACTGGAATTTTTTGCGGCCATAATTCCAAAGCTCGACCAGCCGAAATTTTAAATGGTTCAAGTAAATTTTTTAGATCCTGAGCTGAAATATCAGCTGATGGATTTTTAATTCCTTGTTTGTTAAGTAAATCTTTAGATTCATTATAAAGATAAAATTCAAACTCGGTTCCGTATTTTTCTTCCAAACGATGATAGCCAGTAAAATCAATCAAGGCTTCGGTTTGTTCTTTAAAACCAGAAACAATTTCTTCAAGCTTTAAACCAACCGAATCAAATAATTCTTGTACTAACGGCAGCGGTACTCGGCCACCAAGTTCGGTAATAATTGTGCCACCGTCTTTTGTCACTTCTTTTGCGCTTTGCAGATAAGCGTATTGTGATCCCAAGGCCCAACCAACAAATTTTTCTGGCGGATTATAACCTTCATAAAGTTGGGCTGGCAAAAAAGTACCCTTTTCCGCACCCAAAGAAAGATCTTCAGTTCCAGAAGCTGGCAAATTAGGAATATTAGCATGAACTAAATCAACTTTTATTCTCAACTTTTTAATTGGCTCACAAAAAGAACCAACGGCCGGCACAATTTGAACCAAAGCCTCACCTAAAAATTTTTTAAGATTGTACATGGTGCCTTTTAAAATTTCATCATCAATATCTGTAACCACCACTCGTTGTAAATTTTTCTGAAAAATATGTAAAACTGCGATAGCTTCAACGCCACTACAAATTCCCACAATGCCAACATCTTTAATAACCTTGCCTTCTCTGGCCAAAGTTTCGCTTAAAACTTGCAATCCAGCTGTTGTAAAATACGCCCAATTATCTTCGATTTTATTTTTAAAAGGATACATGCCAGATGTCTCAACAATCGAGACTGGAGAAATTTCAATACCACAAGCAGTAAAAAGACTGGTAATATCAACATTTTTGCCTTGAATTTCGTCTGGCATATTATAAATTTTTGTAAATATCGTGTTTTCCAATCGTGATAAAAAAAATTCCTCCGTCAACCTTCCTTTCAAAAATAATTCGATAACTCCCACTAATCGAAATTGACCAAAGTCCATTAAGCTTTCCTTGTAAACCATGTAAACGAAGAGAAGGATGAAGCGGATTGTTTTTAAAAATTTTTTCTTTCTCAATAACCGAAACAATAATCTCTTTTGATAAGTTTTTTAGATCTTGCGCAAACCTTCGGGAATAGACGATATTTTTTACTTGCATAGCAAATCGGCAATCGATTTAGCTTTTATGATTTTCCCGGCTTTATATTCCCGCTGGGCTTGTTTGACTATTTTTAACAGCTGATCTTCAGAAATTAAATCTTTATCCATTTCAATAAGATTTTGGACATAGCCGCTAACCGAAACAAAACCTCTTTTTTTAGATAAAGATTTTACTTCAATCATAACTTTTGGTGGCAGTGATAAACTTAGGACTTGACGCATATTAAAATAATTTAAAATTCTTTTTTATTGTAATACATCTGTAATAATGGTGTCAAAAAAATCTTTTGTCCATCTTAAATTCCAAACAAATTCTCCACCAGCCTTTTCTGTCAACGTCAAATACCATTTTCCGTCTTTAACGGCTTGAAGATTTTCTGGTTGAGAAATAAAGGCGACAAATTCTGGCTCGGTCATTTTTTCGGCCAAGCTTTCTAAAACTGCCTTTCTTTGACTAAGTGAAACAAATGGTTCTTTTAAGTCCTGCATTTCTCTTCTAAATTCTGCTTCTTCTAACCCACCATAGGTCTTATTAAGAAGTTCTTTATTATAATACGCCATTTTATTAAACCACTTAATTTTCGTTTCTTCGATCCCAAAAAAATTTTCACCAAAAAGTCCACGAGCCTCACGTTCAACCTCGGCCAAGTGTTCGTTTTCTTGGCGCGCCATAAGCACGGCTGGTAAATTTTCAATAACCATCAAATCAACTTTGGCTAATTCAGCGGCCAAAGCTGGTTTACCACGATCCGCGGGAAAATATTTTCTAATTGTTTTTTTAGCCTCATCAACTTGACCAGCCGCCGCTTGAGCTAAGGCTAATTTTTTATAATCTCGAAAAATTACTTCTTTAGAAAAATCTTCTCTTTTTTTAAGACAAACTGCGGTTTTTTTATCAATCAATTCCTTGGCTTGAACTAAATGACCGGTAGCCAAAGCAAGATCAATAATCGCCTCTAAAGTTTTATCACTTAATTTTCCCACTGCCGCTTCAAAATTCCCCTCTCGAGCGTTAATTAAAGCTGATAAATCAATAAATCTACCATCTGTTTGATCAGGTGCTGAAATTGTCTTTAAAGCATCTTTAGCTTCGGTAATCAAACCGGCTTCAATAAAAACTTCGGCAAGATCAAACTTTGTACGCACGGCATCGAAAAAACCGACAGTCTGGCCTCTGGCTTTAAATAATTCCGCGGCTTTTAAAAATTCCTTGTTTTCCAAAAGGTAAAATAAAACACCGGCAAAATACGAGTAATAAAGATGGTTTGTAACAAGCACTGGACAAACCGAATCAAGTTTTGAAAGTTTTTCTTTATATTTTTTAAAAATAACCAAAACCTGTTCTAATGGTTTGGCCTTAATTTCTTCCCCAATAATATAATTAACTGTCCTATTACGACTATTAAACTGACCTACGTCCAAACCTCGCAAATCCAGATCTTCTATGGTTTTCCAAGCTTCATCGAATTTACCGGCTTTAGCTTTTAATCGAGACGTTTCCCATAAAAAGCCTGATCTGGATTTTGGAATTTCCATTCTTTCGGCAAAAACATCTAATTCACTAAAATCTATTTTTAAACCAAGGCTGGCTTCGGCTTTCAAAACATCATACAACCAACCAAAACACGCTTTAACTGAAAGAGCATTGCTTTTTTTAACTAATCTTCTAACCAAAGAAAAACGTTGATCTTTAATTGCGGCTTCGACAAATTTATGAAAAAGACTCTCGTAAGGAAAACCACCTTTCGTCAAAATATCCTCCAGGCTTTCCTCAACTTCAAAATATTGACCAGAAGCTATTTGAAATTCAATACTTTTTTCAAAAAAATCTGTCTTTGTTCTTTCATCTCCAAATTCATCAGCTAAGCGACGAGCTTCGTCCAATATTTCTTTTGGCTCAATTCCTAAAGCCCTTTTTAATCCAGCAATTTTAAAAAGAAAATTAAAACGATCTGAATTAGAAAATCTCCTGGCGGCTCGTTCTAACTTTTTAAGTTGCAAAAGCGGATCATTTTCTTTTTCCTGACGAGCCACGGCAGCAAAAAAATCATGCAATTCTTTTTCTCGAGAAAATACAACCAAAGGGGCAACCGAACCAGCTAATTGATTTTCCGCTTCTTTTAAAACTTGAGGATCGTCACTTTTTTGGGCTTGATGCATTTTTTTCTTTAGATTTTTTTGCATTTTTTCCATCTGTTCAACATTAACGTGATGAAAAGGTAATTGCCGATTATCAATATCAGTCAAACCATCTAAATAACCGAGTAAGACCTGCCGACCAACCAAACCCTTAGAACCCCGAACATTTTTTGGCACAAAACGCTCGGAACGAGCCACAGCTAAATGAAAAAAATTACCGAAAAGATCACTCTTTTGCGCTTCAGAGGTTTTAGGCGACTGGCCGACCCCAAGCAAACGAGCGTAAAGACGGGGATTTTTTCTTTTTAAAACTTCAGCAGCGTTAAGAACATCAATAATTTCGTCAAAATCACCATGAAAAAAATCAGTTTGTGCCATGGCTTTGACCGGATTTTTGGCCACGACATCAAGGCGTTCATCAATAAAATTAGCAATCGTTCTGGCGGCTTCGGCTGTTTTTTCTGCGTCGTCCTTACCACCAGACTCAACCTCGCGAGCAAAAGCCTCTAGTTCAAAAATCGCGTCAGCTGATCGCAAACCAATAAATTCTCCGGTTTCAATTTTCCGTTTTTGGCATTTTTCAAAAACACGCTTTTTTTCTAACCAATAATTTTTATCTGCCAAGGGATCAAGAACAACCAAACGGCCATGAGCTTCTGCTTCAAGCGTAAAATCCCAACCCTCAAAAAAACCAAAAATCGAGGTTGTTCGTTGATGGTCAACCTCGCCAACTCGTAAGGCTTGTAATAACCCATCTGATCCTTCAGATAAGTTAAAAGTCGGATCATCGACTTTGGTCAAAGCGTTGTGGTCTTTAATGGCTTGGCTTAAACCGACTAATAATGGATTAAGTTCAGCGATGATTATCCGATTAATTTCTTGTAAATCTTTTTGATCAATTTTAATCCCATCATCACCAACCAAGGCTTGAGCATAAACTGAAGGTCGCTGACTATTTTCCTCAAGTAAAAATCTGGTTAAGCGACTATCAATAATTGTCAAATAATCCAAAGCCCTGGAATTGCGAGCCAAACGATTGCGTAAAGAACTAATAGCCGCTTCAGACGCTAAATATAAATCATTGGCCGTGGTTGGCCGGCATTCAATTTGTTCTTGATTCCGACGTTCTGCAGCTAAAATTTCAGTGCCCGAAACATCTACTCCGGTTGGCAATCCTTCTCGAGGTCCAGACATAAAAAATATAATTTAAATCCACGGAATCATCGTTCTAATCACGCCAATCACGTTGGAAACATACGAAACAATCTGCGAACCGCTAAACCAGGAGCTGGCTAAAGCGGGAAAAATCAATTGCATGAAATAAATTCCTCCAGCCACAATGGCAAAACCCTCAACCGCCCCGAGCAAGCCGCCTAAAAGTCGATTAACAAAACCGACAAACGGCAGGTGTTTGAGAAAACCAAAAATTTTATCAACCAACCAAAAAATAAATCCCACCAATCTTTGAACAATAATCAAAATCAACAAAAACAAAACCACACTGGCAACAGTGACGTTATTATTAAAAAGAAAACCAAGATAGTCGACGGCCAAACCCACATATTGACTAGCGACGATCGAGCCGATTATTAAACCAATGCCGTTGCCCAGAATCCGAATGAAGCCAAACCACAGGCCGTGGGTGACAAAAGCACCGACGAGGACGAGGAGGATAATATCGATGAGGGACATATTGTTAGAATTAGGCACTAAAGGCTTTAAAGGCACAAAAGGCACTAAAGAGTTTTTTAAAAAAAATTATTCAAAATTTCTTTGTTCTATTGATAACTTTTCCATATACCGATCAAGCAGGTAATTTGTTTTTCGACGTGAATCCTCTAGGGTTTCGGCTTCAGATGAAGTCAGGTAGCCCAACACTTCGACCAACTCGATATAAAAAACACACTCTCGCAGAGAAGCTTTTGCTATTTCAAAAAATCTAAGTCTGTCTTTCCACGATTTCTTTGCGTGGCCCTCTACAATATTAGCCACACCAGACACGGCTGCTCTTCTTAATTGAGAAGTAATTCCAAAAATTTCATACTTAGGAAATTTTTCTGTAACTCGGTATACATTTTTAACAAATATCACTCCTTCTTGATATACAACTAACGAATGATACGGCTGAAATCTTTTCATACCCCTTTAATGCCTTTATTGCCTTTTGTGCCTCTAGTGCCTTTAATACCTTTCACTCCTAGGAAACAACGGCTCGCCCTTTGCAATCTTGTGTCCGGGTACGAGCTCGCCCCACGCCCAGGCTGATTCAAACGATTGGTTAAATTCCTTTGGGATCTCCAGACCAAGTTGACTGAATAATTTTTCGGCGGTCTCGGGCATGAAAGGTACGAGCATCCAAGCGATATGGCGTAAAGTTTCTAATAAAATATAAAGCGTATCGTTCAGCATTTTCTTTTCCTCGAGCTTAGCTAATTGCCACGGTTGCTGTTGTTCGATGAATTGATTGGCTTGACGAATGAGGCTCCAAACAATTTCTAAAGCATCGGCCAAACGATATTCTTCAAAAGCTAATTGATAGGCCGGCCAAGCACCGGCCAAAAAACCTTCGGCTTTTTCTGGTACCAAACCGCCGGTATATTTTTCGGTCATGACCAAAACTCGATTGACTAAATTGCCGAATTCATTGGCTAATTCATTATTATAGCGAGCCGCCAGTCGAACTTCAGAAAAATCACTGTCTTCAAAAGCTTGGATTTCTCGTAAGAAATAATAGCGGATTGGATCAATACCAAATTTTTCGACCAAACTAAAAGGATCAACAACATTGCCGAGCGATTTACTCATTTTTTGTCCATTATTGGTAATAAAACCAAAAATCAAAATTTGTTTGGAATTAGGTAAACCAGCCGATAACAACATGGCTTGCCACATAGCGGTTTGCTGACGAAGATTATCTTTGCCGCAAACCTGGACGCCTGGCCAAAAGTCTTTAAAATTATTTTCATTTTCTGGCCAGCCCAAACAAGAAATATAGTTGACTAAAGCATCAAACCAAACATACATGACTTGTTCTGGATCACCCGGCACCTCAACCCCCCAAGGCATTTTATTTTTTAAGCGAGAAATGGAAAAATCCTGTAAACCGCTAGCCACAAAATTTTTAATTTCTGTTAAACGATGAGCCGGAATAACCAGATCCGGATGATTATTATATAAATCCAAAAGCGGTTGTTGATAATTAGAAAAACGGAAAAAATAATTTTCTTCATCAATAATTTCCAAATCTTTATTGGGATGAAATTGACAACGGCCTTCGATTAATTCTGATTCGGTTTTTTCTAATTCACAACCAACACAATATTTAACTTGATAATTTTTTTTATAAATATCGCCTTTAGCCAAACAGCGTTGCCAAAATTCTTGAGCGGCCGACAAATGATGTTTATCGGTAGTTCGAATAAAGTTATTGTAACTTAAATTCAAAGCGGTTTTTAAATCATTAAATTTAACGGCTAAATTGTCACAATAATCTTGGACAGCCAAACCAGCCTCTTCGGCTTTGCGAAAAATTTTTAGGCCGTGCTCGTCGGTGCCAGTATTAAAAAACACCTCATGGCCAGTCAATCTTTTGTAACGAGCAATAACATCGGCCCGAAGAATTTCGGCCGCAAAACCAATATGCGGTTCGGCATTTATATAAGGTAAGGTGGTGGTTATGTAGAATTTTTTCATATCGTGACCCAATCAAAAAATTTACGTTTTTACGTTTTTACAATTTTTACTTGGCGCCAACTACCACTACAAATTCGCCCTTAATACTACCTTTTTCTAAAGCTTTTGTCACTTCGGCGGCTGTGCCGCGATAAGTGGTTTCGTGCATTTTGGTGAGTTCACGACAAACCACGATCTTTCGATCACCGATTTTATCACCAAGTTCAGCTAGGGTTTTTAAAATACGATGTGTTGATTCGTAAAAAACGACCGTATCTTCAGTCTCGGCAACGCGCGAAAAATAAGTCTGTCGGCCTTTTTTATGGGGCGGAAAACCCAGGAACAAAAAATTATCAGCCGGAAAACCGGAAATCGACAAAGCCGAAATGGCCGCACAGGGCCCGGGGATTGGTACGATCGACAAATCATCGCTAAGCTCTTTCAAAGCCATTTCAACGAATTTTCCGCCCGGATCCGAAATCCCTGGGGTTCCAGCATCGGTCACGAGTGACAAAGTCTTCCCTTCTTTTAACAATTTTATAATCTCATTTATTCGTTTGTCATCAGAATGTTGATGTAAGGCAATGAGCGGTTTTTTAATGGCCAAATGTTGAAGCAACTTTAAAGTTACTCGCGTATCCTCGCACAAAATCGCGTCGGACAAACGCAGAGTTTCAGCGGCTCGGGGTGATAAATCGGATAAATTTCCGATTGGTGTGGCGATGATAAATAATTTCATAGTAGATTCCTAAATTAACAATAATTTGAAACCCCTAGTTGAACCGTGCAGGCGGATTTCCCGCACACGGCTCTCCGCTAATATATTCACCAAATATCATACATATTATACGCAAGAGCTGGTTTTGCTAGAGG
>JAZDEQ010000080.1:0-16843 GCA_043808565.1 Candidatus Uhrbacteria bacterium
AAAGAAGATAATCAGAATACAAGTCGAGAAGTTGGGTATTCATATTGGAATATTTTCGGGCTCATCTTGCATTGGAAACGATCGAACTGAGCTTAAGGTTATGATATCATAGATGAGGTGGTGCGTAAGGTGAGTTAATAAGATACTCCCCGGTACAACCACTTGATTGTTGGTTAAAATTTTCTGGCCAAACAGCGGCCTGACGAATCATGGTCAAAAACATCTCAAACTGCTTTTGTAAAATTTTTCGCGAACCTAAGTCGACTTCCCTTCTTCGGCTTTCCCAAGTCTCTTTTGTTAGTTGTTCATTCCACCACAAAAATTTTTTATTACGCTTGTTTGAAGCGCCAAAACAATATTCACAATTATGACAATCAAAAAGAAAGGTGGAATTTAAACAATCAAATGATTCATAAACAAACTGACAGTTGTGAAGGCGTTGAGAATGGTTAATGTGATAACAATCGGTCGTATCGACTGTACCATTGAGATCGACACACGCTTCAGCGTTTAAAGCATCGGCGGTATAGAATGAATTCTTGGTTTTAGAACCGTGGACAAAATAACTATTAACATCGCCAACCGACACCGTGGTGATTGATTGTTCTGGTTGTTTAACATTACGAGTAGCGTTAAGCGGCACCCTTAATTGCAACTCGCGAAATTGTTCAAAAAATGGTCGCTCGGCAGAAAAAGACAAATTGGTTTCAGAAAAATCATGTTCAAACCATTCGTTATCAGGCAACACACGTAAACCAGTTGCCGGATGAATATACGTAAGAACTGGCGCCCCAGTGTAAAAATTTTTATTCCACCACCACTGATAAACCGTCATAAAACCCGCCAAATGCCACATGCGAACCCTTGGTGAAAGCGGCGACGGCGGGACATTAAACTTTTTGTACCAACTTATTTCCTCATCGTCCATAAACCACTTCTCGCCAGTCATTTCACAAACTCGCTCGCCCGGAGCGAGCGAGTCGAGAATGGTTTTGATTTTGGCGTCGTAGTTTGGGGTGTGAGACATAGTCTATTTAAGTTGTTTGTTTTTACTCAGTTGAAAATTATATTTTGAAATGGCTTTTTTGCCGGTTTTGGTTTCGAGTTCTTTACGCGCATGACCAGCAATGTTACCGCCTTCTCGGGCAACTTTTTTGTTTTCAATAAAATCTTTCGGTTGGTACTTTTGCAAAATTTCCATTGATAGCCAGTTCGGGATCAGCGGTTTCTTCTAATCTTTCATAACCGGTTTTTGCCAACCATAATTTAAATGGTTCAGCTTTTGGTGAAGGAATGGATTGAATAAGACGCAACAGCGTTTCCGTGTCAGCCGCATCTGTCCAACGCATTTTCCCATCCAAAGCAACCATTTTCAAACCGTTACATTTTGTAACGGTTTCATCAGACCCCTCATCAAGTAATCTTTTTTTTAGGACTCTCCAATAAACTTGTGGATTTTCGCTTTCGGTTAAAACGGCAATAACGTCAACAACCGAAAAATACCACAATTCTTTTTTACCGTCCCAGTGGCGACGAATTTTTTGGCCTTCAAAAAGAGCGATTTTGATATTTTTCATAGTTCGGTATTTTAAATTTTTGATCCCTAACTATGTTCTTCAATATATTTAAGATAGCAAGCGTTGCAGTAAATCACTCTATCTGGGTAAGCTAAATTTTTTGACACAATCATGTCTTTCTCGCACTTTGAACATTTTTTATTTTCAAACACGCCAGAATTAGAAGACATTATAAGTTTACGGACTCGTTCTATTTGATGCTCCACTGGTGGGGCGATACTGTGCTTTTGATACCACTCAATCTCTAGAGCCAAAAAAGCAAAACGACGCTTTAGTTTTGAATCAAATAATACTTTTTTGTCCCAGCCGCCAAGACTTTTACAATGGTCAGGAATCTCGGAAATATCTGTGATCTCTCTAGCTTTCGTTAGTTCTTCACCAATCGCATCTTCAGAATTTGGATCAAATAAATTGGCATTAATTTTTTTGCCAAATTCCAGATCGGCTAAGTGATATTTTACTCCACCAGATTCAGGAAAATAACCACCTGAAAATTTGGCCGGTAAACTATCTCCATACTCATTACTTTCTAATAGACGACACTTTATTTCATCTACAAGTTTCCAATAATCCTCTTCGTTGTATTGTGCGTTCAAAATACAAAACTTTTTGTACCTAAGTCCAACACAACCGAAACAATTTTCACATTCGTAAGTATCTATGCAATATTCACAATTCTGACATTTTGTAGCCACCAATGAAAAGAGACACCTAAAACTATTAGTCGCGCCGGCTGTGTAGTAATTTTCTTGTCCGTCTGTTGGATCAGCACAAAAGGCGTTGTTCTCTGATTTGCCAATGGCCCAAATATTCCAGTAATTATTTCTAGCCCCGCCGTCTGAAAAATAAACGTATTTATTATCAGTACTTTTGGTCAAGTATTCGCCGATCGAATTCTCGCTTTGCACATTAAAATTTTCTGGCCAAACTGTTGCCGCCATTAATTCATTGAATTTTTTAATATTCTTTTGTGTCACTTCCCTACTTCCTAGATCTACCTCGGTTCGGCGCTTATTCCACTCCTCCTCAGACAATTGTTCGTTAAACCAAACAAACTTTTTGTTTCTTTTATTGGTGGCGCCAAAGCAATATTCGCAATTTCGGCAATCAAAAACAAAAGCCGAATTTAAACAATCTTTTGATTCTGAAATATATTGGCAGTTATAAACTCGTTCACAATGAATTACTCTATATGAACTTGTAACATTATTACTGTTGTAAACTTCCGAAGAGTCTTCGGTGTTTAAAGCAACAATGCTAAAAAAAGAGTTTTTGCTTTTACAAGCCCCAACAAAATAACTATTTATATCACCGTACGAAAAACAAGATATGGAATTTTCAGACGGTGCATAGTCACCACTAGCAAACTTTGGGACTTTTAATCGAAGCTCCCATAATTGATTGAAAAACGCTTGAGACAAGTCATACCCAACGTTAGTATCAATAAAGTCTTTACTGAACCATTCTTTGTCTGGAAGAACCCGCATGCCTGTAGCTGGATGCACCCAGGTAATTATCGGCCTTCCCGTTTCAGCGTGTTTGTTATACCACCATTGTCCGGCCGAAAAAGTATTTGTCAGTAAACGCATTCTTGAAAGAGGGCTAAATTTCGATGGTGGCACGTTGAATTTTTTGTACCAACCGATTTCCTCATCGTCCATTAACCATTTTTCGCCTGTAATACCACAGGTGTGTTCGCCTTCATGGGTATTGTCTAAAATTTCTTTGACTTTAGTGTCGTAATTTGGAGTTTTGGACATAACAAAATTAATTTACAAACTTTTCTTTAAAATACCCCACCAACTCCGCCACCGGAATTCTTTCTTGCTTCATTGTATCGCGATCACGAACAGTCACAGCCTTATCTTCCAACGAATCAAAATCCACGGTTACGCAATATGGCGTGCCGATTTCATCTTGACGACGATAGCGTTTGCCGATCGATTGAGTTTCGTCGTATTCACACATCCAGGTTTGACGCAGGGTTTGATAAATTTCTTGCGAAACGCCGGCCAGAGCTTCTTTTTTGGAAAGTGGCAAAATGGCAATTTTTATTGGTGCTAAACGTTTATCGATTTTTAAGACGACCCGAGTTTCATCGTTTACTAATTCTTCGGTATAAGCATTATCTAAAAACATCAAAAATAAACGTGTCAGACCAACTGAAGTTTCCATGATATGCGGGATAAAACGTTCGTTTCTAACTTGATCAAAATAACTCAAATCCGCCCCGGAAAATTCCGCATGGCGGGAAAGATCCCAGTTGCCCCGAGCATGGACACCTTCGACTTCTTTAAAACCATTAAGACAGGCAAAATTAAATTCCACATCAAAAGCAGCCGAAGCATAATGAGCCAATTTTTCATGTTTGTACCAACGAATTTTTTCTTCAGGAATACCGTATTCCAAATACCAAGCCCAACGTGTTTTTCGCCACGCTTCGAATTTTGCCTCCATTTCCGAAGGATGGAGAAAATACTGCATTTCCATTTGTTCAAATTCACGCGTCCGAAAAACAAATTGCCTGGCAATAATTTCATTGCGAAAAGCTTTACCAACTTGAGCAATACCAAAAGGTAAAGTTGGATGTAAACTATCCATGGTATTTTTATATTCCAAATAAATACCCCCGCAGGTTTCTGGTCGGAGATAAACCACGCTTTCTTCGGACAAAACATCAGTTGGCGAACCCAGATTGGATTTGACCATCAAAGAAAAACGTTTAGCCGGTGTAATATCGTTTGATCCGCAAGACAAACATTTTAATTTTTTGGCTTCACGAAGTTTATCGAGTTCAGCATTAATAAAATCAATCGGCATCTTATCGGCCACAATACCAAATTCCTCGAGTACGTGATCAGCACGCATGCGAGCTTTACATTTTCGACAATCAATTTGCGGATCATCAAAACTATCAATATGGCCCGAAGCCGCCCAAGTGCGCGGATGCATAAAAATGGCACTATCCAAACCAACCACGTCATCGCGCAACTGCACCATGTGTTTCCACCAAGCGTCCTTAATATTATTTTTCAACAAAATTCCGTAATGACCATAATCGTAAATTCCACCCAAGCCGCCGTAAATTTCTGATGATGGATAAACGAACCCGCGGGTTTTGCAAAAACTAGTTATGGTTTCCAGGTCGTGGAGTCGTGGAGTCGTGGAGTCGTGGAGTGTTGGTTGTTCGGTTTTATTTGACATACAGTTTTAAACTTTCAATATGACTATTAATACCGGCATTGAGACCGTTATAATCTTGTTCGATTTTATTAAACTTTTCTTGTCCAATATATTTTAAATCAAGAGCTATTTGTAAATGACTCAAAACTTCGTGTAAAGAACCTCGAGCCTGAATCAAAAACCTAATTAAATCCTTTGGACTACCTCGACCCATTCCCTCGGCTATATTGGCCGGAATAGACAAAGCCGCTGAACGAAGCTGTGAAGTTAAAATATATTTCTCCTCACCTGGAAAACTTTCGGTAATTTTATGAATTTCAGAAAATAACCTTCGCCCCTCCTGCCAAGTTCTTAAATCGCGAAACGATTTAATCTTATTTTCTGTAAAATAATTTTCCATAACTCCACGACTTCAAAACTCCATCACTCCATAACTCTCGCTACACTGTCATTATTTCTTCTTCTTTTTGTTTACCCAAATCATCAATTCTTTCGACAAATTCTTTGGTTAATTTATCCAATTCTTCAAATAGTTTAAACTTCTCGTCCTCGCTCAATTCCCCAGCTTTTTCCATTTCCACTACCTCATTACGAACTTTTTCACGCACACTCCGTGCGGCCACTCGGGCTTCCTCGAGTTTTTCTTTCATAACCTTAGTCAAAGCCTTGCGAGTTTCCTCGGTCATTGATGGCATGGAAAGACGAACCACATTGCTATCAACCACCGGATTAACCCCAATCGCTGAAGCTTGAATCGCTTTTTCAATGGCCTTAAGTAAATTTTTATCCCATGGTTCAATCACCAAAGTTTTAGCGTCAAGAACCGAAATTGAACCCACACCTTTCATTTCCATAATCGAACCATAGGCTTCAACTTGTAAGCCTTCAACCAAAGCCGGAGTGGCCCGACCGGTTCGCATTTGATTTAAATCCATTTTAAGATGTTCGACTGTGGCTTCAAAAGCTGGTTTGTGTGATAAAAGTTTTGGGTGCATAATTATTTTTAAATTTCTAATTAGTGGAAATGTCAAATGTCTAATGAAGGATTGTTTATATTTCTTTCAAGATTCCCGACATCCATCATTAGACATTGGAAATTTGACATTGGACATTCTCAATTATTTAGTCTCCAACATCTGTCGGCCCATATAAAGCGTAGTTGGTTCTTCAGGATCTGACACTAAGAAAGTTGGCGCCCAACCACCGGTTAATTTTTGAGTGTCCCAACTTGCTCCGCCATCAATGGACTTATAAAAAGTCGACGATGAAGCATAATAAATAATATTCGGATCTTTGGGATTAAGAGTTAAGGCATAAATAGTGATTTGGTTCGGCGAAGTCAGCAATTTAACCGAAGCCCAATTATCCCCAGCGTCAGTTGAGCGTAAAAGACCGTATTCTGTGGCCATAAGAAAAGTTGAACCAGCGGCATCTTGAACCATGCGGTAAACATTACTGCCATTGCTGAATTTTTCCAAGACCTCACTTTTGTCTTCCCAGGTTGCCCCGGCATCAGAAGTTTTAAACAAACCGCTATCTGTACCCACTAAAAGAATTCGACTGTCCTGGTTGCTAAGAACCATAGTGGTAAGATTTTTATTTAAAGATTTAAGCTTGGTCCAATTAAGACCGTAATCAAGACTCTTCAAAATATCACCATTAGACAAACCTAAATAAACCACACCTTGATTATACCAATCGGCTAAAACTCGTTTAACCGTTACCCCAGACCTGGTTTCGTCATAAGTTTTGATAAATTTTCGACCGCAAGTTTCGGTTTTATAAAGATAACTTCCCAAAGTGGCATAAACTGTACACATGTTTTTATAATCAACGGTCACTGAAGTAACCGAACCGCTTTGCAACAAACTATCTTGCGGTGATTGCCAAGAATCGCCAGAATTATAGCTGAAAAGCAAACCAGTCTCTGGTGTCCCAATATAAAGCCCACGATGATCTTGCGGGTCAATGGTTAAGGTATTGACCTTGGTTGTTCCAATATTTCCCACGCCTTTACTGGAAGGAAAAGCTGTAATTTGGCGCCAAGTCAAACCGCTATCAGTTGATTTATAAATCCCCCCGTTTTTGGAAATGTCCGTAGTTTTTTTTGATCCAAAAATCGAACAGCCGGCGCCAGTCGTGACGAGCAAAATCGCCACAAAAAAAATCGTTAAAAAAGTTTTTTTCATATAGTTTTTAAAAAGTTAAAAGTAGAAAACGTAGAACGTAGAAACCGTAGATTGTTATAATTGATTATTTTAGCCCAAACCAATAATCTACGATTTCTACGGCTTCTACGATTTCTACATATCACATCGATTTACAAAATCAACAATAGCTGTTCCAAGGCCAACCCAGGATTAACGTGAAAAACCAAATCATTTTTTATCAACTGCAATTTTTCTAAAGCCGCCAGCCAATGCTCTGAATTCTTTTTTTTCATTTCAGTTTCCAAAACCGGATAAGCGACAAAGCGAGCGGCTAATTCTTTAATACCGCAAGAAGCCAATAAAAGATCACGCAAAAGCCATTCCCAACGATTTAATAATTCTTTTAACTGCTGAGCTTTATTAGTTTCATCTTTGGGTAACCATTCGGCGGCTCGGGCTAAACGACTAGCCAAAGGCGCCTGTAAAACCTCAATCAATCGAGCGGCAGAAACTTCTTCTAAAGTTCGGGCTTCTTCGTCATACAAAAGTCGCAAAGCATAACCTGGACAACCAGAAGCTAAACCAGCCACGGCCAGGGCATCTTTTTTTATTATACCGCGGTGAGCCAAGGCTTGAACAATTTTTTCATTGGGCATTAAAGAAAAACGAATAATCTGACAACGCGAAATAATCGTTGGCAAAATTTTATCCAATGATGAAGTTCGCAAAATTAAAACTGTCCCCAAAGTTGGTTCTTCTAAAGTTTTTAACAAAGCATTAGCCGCTTCAATATTTAAAGCTTCGGCTTCTTCAATAAACGCCACTTTTCGTCCGCCAACCAAGCCGGTCATAGCTAAACGTTCGCGTAAACCTCTAACTTGATCAACCACAATTTCTGATTTAATCTTGCCGGTTTTTTCATCGGTTAATCGATTAAGCACTAAAGCGTCCGGGTGACTCAAGCCGGCTGGACCCAAAATCTTTTTGGCTAGCCACTCGACCACCGTGGTTTTGCCAACCATTTCCGGGCCAACAAAAAGATAAGCTTGAGCCAAATTACCATTAGCTAAAACTTTTTCAAAAAAAGCCAAAATTTTCTCATGACCAATTATCCCGATCGCGGTTTCTGACATAATTCAAAAATAATTATAGCACATTTTAAACTTTTCATTTTTATTAATCCCAATGTTTTCGCTCTACTAAGCCAAAAAAGCTGATGAGACGCTTGACAAAAGGTCAAAAATGTGATATTCTTATTTGTCGTTTAAAAACAATTTGTTCTTAAAAACCTGGAGGAGAGAGTTCTTTGGATCAGGGTTACCTGTTCCAGAGATTTGGCTGTCGAATGAGCGAACCTGGTTTATCTAGCTTCGTCCATACGCCAGATGGCCGCGATGTATATCAATGGCTTGCCATGGATCACTGCATCACAAGCCTCCAGATTTATGAGAATAAATTAAAATAATGTCGGGACAATCCTAGGATTGTCCCTACGTTATTTTAATTTTAATTTACCTTTTCTCCATTGGAAAATCCCCGGCGCCGGCCCAGGCTAAATTAAAAAGTTGGCGTACAGTATTGGCAATATCAGCACTAGTAATAACAATGCCAATCATTTTTTCTTGAAAGGAATAAATAAAAACCGTGTTACCACGAACCGAGACATCGCCTTTTAATGGGAAACGATTGGCAGGAATTAATCTAACTTCCCCGCCCGGAACTTGCGGGACTTTAGAAAAATCCGGCTCATCGACCACGGCGAGCAAACGATAAGAAACGCCGTGTTGACGAAGTAAGTTTAAATGTTTAGAACGATACTGAAAAAAGGCTTTTATTTTTTCCACTTCTTCAATAGAAACAAACTGGATAAACTCACCTTCGGTTTCTTCAAAAAGGCTCATGACTGATTGCACGCCATCAAAACCTTCAAGATAACGAATTTTTGGTTTAGCCCCATCGATGTTGTAAATAGCCAAAAGCTGGGGCAAAACCGCGGTCAATTCCCTTTCTTTTTCTTCCAATTCTTTTCTTTGCAGACGAAGCAAAGAAACTAATTTATCTGGCGATTCAGCGGCAAATAATTTTTTACCGTCTTTAAGGAAAGCACTGATTAAACCTCGCTTGATTAGCGTGTCGATTAAAACATAAGCCGTGGCTCGATTGACGCCGGACTTTTTGGCAATTTCTTGAAGCGGTGATAAACCCATCTGCAAAGCGGTTAAATAAACCGCAGCTTCCTTGTCGGAAAAACCTAAACTTTTTAATTCTCGAGTAATGTTTTCCATAAAGCTTCAAAAGTCATTTCAGCAGTTTTCCCCCAAGAAAAATTCTTTACCAAAGGTAAACCTGATTCGGCCAATTGAGCCATTAAGGCTGGTTCACGAATCGCCTTAGTTAAAACTTGCAACCACTTTTCTGGTTCATTGGGTGGTACAAAAACCGCGGCTTGACCCACAACTTCATGATGAACTTGAATATCAGAAATTATTAATGGTGTACCGCAAGCCGCGGCTTCGAGTAATGGCAGATTAAAACCTTCATACCAACTCGGGGACAAAAGAACCATGGCTCCGTTAATAAGCGCTGACAAATCCTCGGTCGAAACAAAATCTAAAAAGGAAATAAAACTTTTAAATGTCGACTTTTCGGCCGCGACTTTTAATTCAGTAAAACCATGACCAGCCGGACCGGCAAAAACTAAACGCAACGGGTCACCCTGCCCCATATTTTTTTTTAAATCTTCAAAGGCTGGTAATAAAACGCCCGGATTTTTTTTTCGATCAACTCGACCGACAAAAAGCAAATAATTTTTATAACCCAAACGATATTTATTCAAAACAACTTCCACTGTCTCTCGACTTAATGGCTTAAAACGTTCAACATCAGCCGCTAGTGGCGTTACCACAACTTTCTCGGGTCGAGCGTGAAAAAGATTAATCAACTCATTTTTGGTAAATTCGCTGGGAGTAAAAATTACATTAGCTCGCTTCACCGCTCGCTTGGTGGCCGCTCGTTGACGTCGGACTTCAGCGGCTGGATACAAATCAGGTCGACGAGCAAAACCAACATCATGAATCGTGGTGGCAACTTTTATTTTTTTAGCAATAAAAAAAGGCAAAGCTTGCCCGGGCACAAAATATATATCTGGCGGTCGGCGCCACAATTCCCAAGTCACTCGCAACTGTTGCCAAAATCTTTTAAACGGCCAATTTAAAACCAAACCTGTCACGCCTTCTTGATGAAAAACAAAAAGCGCCGGTAAACTATTTTGAAAATACAAAATTAATTTAACTTCAGCCCCAACCATTTTTTTTAAACCTTCAATAATCTGAAAAGAATATTCTTCCACGCCGGTCCGTTGAGTTTTTTGGGCCGAAGAGGCATCGATGGCGATAATAGGCATACTTAGTTAATGTCAAATTGTTCAATGCCAAATGACAAATGATGGATTTTTATATTTTAAAAAATATTTCTCCAACATTTGATATTTGTCATTTCAAAATTTGTCATTTTAATTGGTAAACACGCTCTTTTTATAAGCTTCCAGATTTTCCAAAGCTATACCTGTACCCTTAGCCACACAAAGTTGTGGGTCGTCAGCCACGTAAGTCGGCACGCCGGTGGCTTCGGAAATAAGTTGATCAAGATTACGTAGTTGGGCCGTACCGCCAGATAAAACAATACCCTTTTCCATAACATCGGCCGAAAGTTCAGGCGGAGTTTTGTACAAAACTTCTTTGGCCGTGGCAATTATGCCTTCTAATTCATTTTGAATGGCTTCGGTAACATCGTCAGAGGTTACTTCGATAATTTTTGGTAAACCAGAAACCATGTCCCGGCCTTTAATTTCCATGACTAATTTTTCCGGCAAATACATGGCCGAGCCAATTCTAATTTTAATTTCTTCAGAAGTTCGCTCACCAATGGCCAAACCATATTTACGCCGAATAAATTCAGAAATGGCATAATCAAGTTTAACGCCACCAATCCGAATTGATTCAGAGGCCACAATACCGCCTAAGGACAAGACGGCCATTTCTGAAGTGCCACCGCCAATATCAATAATCATATGGCCTGACGGCGAACCAATAGGAATATTGGCGCCAATGGCCGCGACAATTGGTTCCTTAATAATGTAAGCGGCGCGAGCTCCGGCGGCCAGAGTAGCATCAATCACTGCACGGCGTTCAGTTGATGTAATCCCGGCTGGTACGGCCACCATGACTTCGGGACGAAAAATCCTAATGCCGCCAACCGCCTTATTAATAAAATAACGCAACATGGCTTCGGTGGTTCGATAGTCAGCGATCACCCCGTCTTTAAGCGGCCGACGAGCCACGATCGTATCAGGTGTCCGACCAATCATTTCTTTGGCTTCCCGACCAACGGCCAAAACTTTTTTATCAATTTTAGAAATGGCCACCACTGATGGCTCATTGATAATAACGCCTCGTTTAGGTAAATAAACGAGGACGGTCGTGGTTCCAAGATCAATTCCGACCTTCTTTATAAACATAAATAAAACGGACTACTTGTTGTTACTAATCTACTAATTTGACTATCCCACTACGCCAGGCTTCGAGGGATCCCCTGTAGTTTTAACGAAGGGGGACTAATCCTACTAATCTACGAATTGGCTACAAACAATCAAAACCAAATAGAAAAAGTTTTATCTGTATACAATTTTGTCTCCAAACGATAAATGTTATCCCCCCAATCAGTAGAATTTTCAGCTGGGGTAGCTCCGGCCACCTTTTTACCAAAATCAAGGTCAAGCGTCAACGCATGAGCCATGGCCCCAATTTGCTTATCAACTTTTAAAAAATAATTATTAGTGGCAATTAATTTTTGGATTTTTTCTGGCAGAATATAAGTAAAACTTAGGGTTCCGGTTTGGCTCGGCTCGATAGAAATAAAACCGCCGAAAACTGTGGCCCCTAAATCTTGTTCAGTAATCACTTCACCAGTCGACAAACCAGAAGAATTAATTAACTGACTACCGCTTGGCACATAAACCCGAGTGTATGTGCGATAGCGCGTAGTTTTCCAATCAAAATTTCCAGTGTGATTATATGTAATATCAACTTGACCAATATATTTTCCGTCAACGTCCCGGTTAACCGAATAAGAAATCGTTCGCTCAACCTGGGGATCGGTTTTTAAGCTGGCCAAATTAGCATCAACCACCATTAAAAAATCTTTATCGCCCGGATTAATAATGCCGCCCCAATTAGCATTAGCAATAACGCTTTCGGCTTCGGTTGAAGAATTACTGAAAAGCACCAATTGTTTATCAACTAAATTTTTCTCAAAAGCCGTAATCACTGGTCCCCATTCAGCTAAAGATAAATCAAAAATTTTCGCCTTCATTTCATTCAATAGGGTAGTAATAATATCTTTTCGTTGATCATAAGGTAAACCGTTTTCAGCAAAAGCTTGCTCAACCTGATATTCCAAAGTATCCAAAACATTTTCGGCTGTAAAAATTTGATCGCCAATATTAATTGACCCAGTAATTTTTAAAAGATCCGAAACAAAAGTTGGTGTAAAAGCAATCACGCCGTCAAAGGATAAAGGTTCTTGAATGCTGGCTTGCAAATCAGGTGGTAATGACAAAACTTCATTGGTAAACATGGCAATGGCTTGTCGTGAAGCTGAAGGAAAATCCGGTGACCAATTGCTATCACGGAAATACCATTTATTAGCTGCCAAGTATTGTTTTAAAACTGTCGGCGGTTCGGCTGAATAAAAAGGATCAGCGGCTAGATCGAGAAGATAAGAATCTTTAATGACTAATTCTTTTATTTCACCACTCTCAATTTTTAATACACCGTAGGAACCAATAAAACCGCCGGCCGGACGCATTTCAGCATTATTTTCTAAAAGCAAAAGAAAAGTGCTTTCTTTTTCTAAACCAGTAAAGGCCGGGGTAATCCGCACAGCGGTTGAGGCTAAAGATAAAATCTGATGAGCTTGCGAAAGCAGATTGTTTAATTTTTTAACCACTTCGCCCATGGGTTCGGGAACTTCACCTAAATCAGACAAAGCTTGGGTAATCAAGCCGGTTTTTTCAGCCGCCAAAGCCAGGTCGGGCGCCGAACCATTTAGTCGTTGAAGAAAAATTCGTTTGGTTTCAGGCGAAAGGTCGTCATAATGCAAAGGTAAGATTCCTTCACCGGCCGCTTGCTTATTTTCACTGATCAAACTAATAACATCGGATCCGAGGTCGGCAATTTGATCAACGATTTTAAAAATATCATTGGAAGTTTTTAATACTTCCTCGGCCGCAGAAATTTGCGGTCCAAGCCAAGGGGTAATTTTTAGCCAACCAATCATTCGCAAATGATAATAGGCTGAGGAAAAATCTTCGCCGGCTTTTTTTAATGGCTCCTTGGCTGGTTCAAAAGCAAAAGCCTCAATGGAAATTTTAGCTTCTTCTAACTGGTCTTTACCATCTAAAAGTGAGGTAACCAGCAAACCGGCATTAACCGCCGTCCATAAAACCACCATGCCAACCGCCGCAAAAAAAATCCCTAGACCAACAAGCCAACGACGTCGATGCGGCTTAGTCGGCTCAGCCGACGGAGCAATTTGTTCTAAAAAATCATTATTGTGATCCATAAATTTAGCCCTTATAGCTTATCATAAGAATCGGTAAACCGATAATTAATTCCCACAATGAAAAATTAGCTTTCAGTCATTTTGTTTTCAACTATCCACTCAAAAAGCTTTTGCCAAACCTTAAGCAGGGCGGTTTTTTCAGCCAACTCTGGTGGTAGCCATTCACTGGCCCCCAAATCAAGCATTATTGTTGACATGGCCCGATCGAGCATCAACCACCAAAAAACTTCAAGCTTTAAATCTGAACCAAAATTTTTCTGCCAAATCACCAACCAATCATTAATTCTCGCTAAAAATTCATCAAAAGTTAGATCAGCTTGGCGAAGTTGCATTAGATCAACCCAAATTGGAAAAACCAAGTCGTAATATTTCGGCCGCCACGACCAATACAAATTGGCCATAAGAAAAAATTGGCCAGTGGACTGATCATATTTAACATCCTTGCCTGAAAGATGGCCGTGAGTAAACTCCATTTCAATAAAATCTGTTTTTTTAATTAGCTGTTTATATTTTTCAATATATTTATCGACTTCGTTATTATCAATATGGTGATGGGCGCTTTTATTAGCGATCTCGAAAAAATGGTCAAACGCCTCCCCAACCAAAACTGATAAAGAAACCGTTGGCTTTTTAATCCAGGGTTCGACAGGCAATAATTGTTCTCGAAAAGTTTTTAAAAAATACCCGTGTTGTTCGCGGTCTGTTACTTTGGTAGGAAACGACTGCCAGAGGTCAGGTATTTTAGAAAGATCTTCAAAAATTAAATAACCAAAATTTAAATTTTCATTCCAGGGTTTATCATAAAATACGGCTACTGGTCGAACCCGGCCGTGAACTTTTTTTTGAACCTCACGAATAATAAAACCTTCATCGTATGGTAGAGGCTGGAGCTGTAATTTTAAAACCGCGGTTTCTTTTTTGGAATTTTCGACCCTGACAATATAACTACCTACTTTTTGTGAATCATAATAAACACCAGAAAAAAGCGGCTTTTCTTCAGCTGGATAATAACCGTGGGTCGTTTCGACATATTTCAAGGCGCGTTGAATAAGCTCTTCGGCTTTATCGGCTTTTAAGGCATTGGCGGTTATACGATTACCAAAATCGTTTGGCATAACTCTCTTATAAAATGTTTGAGTTAACCGTTTCTATCAATTCGGGAAACTCTTCGGTTTTCATATCATTGAAACAATAATGACCGCGATTTGGCAGATCAACAATTTTGCCACCCAAAGCATCGTGAAAAATTTTTAAACTCAGTTTACCATCTGGTTCTTCATCGTCAGAAGTAAACACGACAATTTCCCCGACTCGTTCTTTAATTGTCTCGTCAACCGGAAACTCATAAAACTTTTTTCGGCCTTCGTCGTTTGGTTCAGGAATTTTCCAAGGAGCAACGAGAATTAATTGTCGAATTTTTCTTTTGGTCTCGCCCAGCCAACGGACCAAAAAAGCGCCGCCGCAACTGTGACCAATCAAAATTGTCTTTTCTGAAACTAAATATTTTTCCAACTCGGTTTTAAAAGTTTGATAATCTGGTGCCCACGGATTTGGCATCATCGGTGTCTCGGTTTTTATCCCTCTGGTCTCTAGTTGTTTTTTGGTCCACGGAATCCAATGTTTATCATAAGGATCTCTTAGATCTTTCTCGCTGGACGGACAACCGTGAATAATTAAACAATTTACATTAACGGACATAATAAACAGACAAAATAATTTACTTTTATCCATTTATGGTTCGATCGAACCAAAAATGGATAACATGTTTAAAAAATAAACACAGCTAGTAAAAATCCTGAAAGAATAAAAATAAAAAACCAACCCATGGTCCAACCCAAAAGATTCAGAGCTTCTTTTTTCTTACCATCGAGATAAAAAAGAATTGGCCAGAGAAAAAACAAAACCCCCATCATGGCCACGGAAAAAACCAAAAGAGTTAAAACCAAGATACCTGCCAAAAATTCTGGGTTATTAGAAAAAAGGGCTTTATTAGAAATAATTCCTACAACAAGAGAAATATAAAGAACCGCTGAAACAGCGTGGAGTAAACCACGCAAAATAAGATTTTTGGAAAGTTTCATATTCTTGGCTTAATTAAAATAAAATTTGGATTTTTTGAACGATCGTTCAATTTTCTATTTTTTACTCTCTCTTTAGAGAAAAAAGGCTATTCTGTGTCTGCCATAGTCCGACCAGTCGACCAAAACTCAGTAAAGACTAACGACGTTAGGAATAATGATCTGCTAATTTAAAAACACAATTGTTAAATTTAAAAAAGCGGCAAAGGTCACCCAAAGAATGTAAGGGAAAAGCAGATAAGCGGCCGGGCGAGAGATTTTCCAAAAACTAATAATTGTCGCTAGGATTAACAGCCACAAAGCTATAATTTCTAAAAAAGCCGCCGTCGGGCTATGCAAACCAAAAAACAAAATCGACCAAAGAGTATTAAGGATTAATTGGCTTAAAAAAATTTTTAAAGCATTTTTTACTTCTAACTTTTTCCAACCTCGTTGCCAAATCAAAAAGGCGGCAATACCCATTAAAACAAAAAGGATTGTCCAAACTGGCCCAAAAAGCCAGTTAGGTGGATTGAAAGAAGGTTTATTAAGCGTGCTATACCAAACAGGAATTGCTCCAACAGTAAAAACCGAACCAATAACACCGGCACTTTCAGCAATAATAATTGCCAAAATTAATTGAAAAACTTTTTTTATTTTCATATTTTGGTTGGAAAAAACCAACTGCTTTAAGAATATCAAAAAATACTAACTATTGACATACTAAAAACGCCGGCGTAAATTAATTATACCGTCATAAAGACGTAAAAACTTGAGGGTTCGCCCCTCAAGTCCCCCGCCTTAATGGATCGAGGAGCCTGGATGGTTACCTCACCAAGTATCCTCGTCCATCCCTTTGGACGAAACGCCTTCCTGTACAAGGACTGGCGTAGAGGACTCGGCGGATCCGTGATTGGAGATTGGAGCCGGCGCGCCCCCAGTGGTCTGGTCGTGAACCAACCACAATGACGCACCGCGTGGGTGACACGAGCATAATCTGTTTAGGCAGCGTCTGGCAGAAGATGATTCGTGAGTGCACATCTGAACGCGGCGCGCGCCACGGTCACCCCGATACGAATGGAACCTCTGTGCTCCTGGAGCATACGTTGAAACCGTTCACGTATCGGAAACTCTAAAAACATTCAATAAAAACACAAAACGATTCCGTTAGTTTGAAACCGAACCACGAATGATTAGATAAGGACGCTTAAATTATTTTCTGAACTATTCAGACAATGACTCAAGTGTCTTTTTT
>JAZDEQ010000081.1:0-6279 GCA_043808565.1 Candidatus Uhrbacteria bacterium
GCCACTTTTCTTGGGGCCTTTGTTTATTCTGGGGCCGGCGGCAATTTAAATTTGGCTCAATCAATTTACGTTAAAGAAAAAGGCTATGGCATGGGCAAATATGCTCAAAAAATTTCTGGTCTTTTTAAGGGCAATAAAAAAGAAACCGAAATTCAACTCGAGGGTGCAACTTTTGAATTAAATAAAAAATCAGAAAAAAACTTTTGGGGCTGGTGGAAAAAAATTAGTTTAGAACACGCTATAATTTTTTGGTTTATTGGTGCTCTTTCTATTACTCTTCTAATGCTTTTGTCCTACTCAACAATTTTTGGTCAAGCCGGAAATGTTCAGGGTATCAATTTTGTTATCAATGAAGGCGCGGCTATTGGTAAAATCCTTGGTCCAGTTATAGGAACACTCTTCTTGCTGGCAGTTTCCATCATGTTGTTTCAAACCCAACTCGGCGTCATGGATTCCACTTCCCGCATTATGGCCGAAAATGCCGCTATTGTTTACATGAAAAAGAAAAATAAAGTGACTGTCCCTTTGTCAAAAATTTATTTTTCTTTTCTCTGGGCCCAAATTGCTTTTGGCATTTTATTATTTCTCCTCGGCGCGACCGAACCAAAAACTCTTATTGTTCTTGGGGCTTGTCTAAACGCTGTCGCTATGTTTGCTCACGTCGGTTTAGTTTCCATTTTAAATCGTCGAGCTTTGCCAAAAATCTTCCAGCCAGCTTTGTGGCGAAAAATTTTATTAGGCTTAATTTTTATTTTCTTTGGCGTATTTTGTGTGGTGGTAATTTTGGATCAGATAAAATAAATATCACAATTACTCTCCTTCAGCAGTGCGCTTCACCTAGCCTCTCCTTCGCCATGCACCTCACCCCACCTCTCCTTCGCAAGGAGAGGAGCTCCAAATATGACGGAATTATTTAATCAAACCGGTGTTAAAAAAAATCGTCAGCAACTAAGAAAACAATCAACGAAGGCCGAAGAACATCTTTGGAATTTTTTAAGAAACAGAAAATTATTAAATAAAAAATTTCGTCGTCAAGTTAGTGTTGGTCAATACGTAGTAGATTTTTATTGTCCAGAACAGCATTTGATTGTCGAAATTGACGGTGAGATTCATAATGAATCTATAAATAAGTTTAATGATCTTCAAAGACAAGAATTTTTAGAATCATTAAAACTAAAAGTTTTACGTTTTAAAAATTCTGAAGTTTTAAAGCAAACCGAAAGCGTTTTAAAAACCATTACCAATTATCTAGTCTAAAACTTTAGCCCCTCTCCTTGCGAAGGAGAGGTTGGGGTGAGGTGTATGGCGGTTGAAGGAGGGGAGTTAGGGGTGAGGGCATCTAAAAAAAGCCGCCCCTGGATCCTCCGATCCAGGGGCGTTGTTGTTGAAGTTCGACTACAGTTGACCGCGATTGGCCTCGACAGCCGCGATCATGGTCGGGGTTGGCGGAACGACGGGGTGTAGGTGGACGATGTAGCCGTCCGTCTTCCCACCGTCGCAGCGGAAGTCCGGCTTGCCCTCGGGCTTGGAGATGATGACCTCGTCGCCGACGTTGAGCGCGTCGCCACGTTCGTTCGGCCGATTGGACTGAACGAATACCTTGTCGGCGTGCCGAGCTTCGAGCTGCGGCCGACATTGCGTGTCACGGCCTTCCTCGGCTCGAACGAACCGGAAGCCGAGATTTTCCATGATCTTGCGGAGTTTCTCCTCGAAATCCGCAAGCTCCCGCCGCTTGGTTGCTTCGGGATCTCGCATCCACGTCTTGACCTTGAACGGAGCCTCTCGTGCCAGCTTGATGAGCCAACGGAAGGCCGTGATTGCGTGTTCGACCTCCAACTTCTGGCTTCGACCGTGCCACTCGATGGCTCGCTTGAGACCAAACCAGATGTCAGTGTAGTCTTCAGTACCATCGCCAGCCATGAGAGCCGCTTCCACGATCAAGCCAAGTTCGATCACTGAGGTGTGGGCGAAGCCGTGCTGAAGGGCGAATCCAGCGAGGCGCTGGCCCACCATCACGAGCAACGGCTTCTCACGCCGCCGCAGACCTTCGGTGACAACGACCGTACTGTGCCCGAGCCGACGCACGGTTTCGGCCGCCGCGATCGTGAACACTCGGTCCACATACCGGCAGGCTTCCTTGGCCAGCCGGTCAGCTTCGGCCTGACCAATCTTCTGGACGAGTTCGGTGTTCAGATCCAGAACGTCTTCCGGATGGTACCTGACCATCCGGTTTTCGACGAACCGAACCATCTCATCGGGCTCGACCAGCCACCACGCGGGCTGGTGACGAAAGAACGCGAGCCGCCTCTGAGTCGGCAGATCGCCGTTCGGGTCACTGACCACGAACCGGTCGAACAGAAGTTCGTTCAGGTCGTCGCGGGTCCAGCCGGCCGTCTGCAGGATGCCGACCCACTCGAAGGCGGCAGCAAGATCGTTCTTGGTGCCGCCGGCCATGAAGTACAGAGCGACCTGGCGGATGACCGCTCGGTCTTCCCCGTGCTCGATGGCCGCCTTGAGACCCCTGGCCCAGCGAGTGGACCAGATCTCTTTTGCGGCCGCGTCGTCGGCCGGAATCTCCTCTGGTTCGACGATGTCGATGATGTAGTCAGGAATCTTGACGTTGTCGGTACCGTTGTCCATGGCCATCTCCGTGAGTGTGAGAGGAACCCGCCCTCGCTCGTGGTGAGCTTTGGCGGGGTGATGATCGCCTTCGCTCGTGATTGAACTTTGGCGTATCGAAGGTTGAGGCGCTGGTTGAACTGCGCTGCCTTCTTCTCTTGTCACGAAGCGCCGTGAACGTGTTGAACTCGAATGAACTAGCTTGAAGGTTGCGCGTTGGTTTAGCCGACGGATAACTCCGGCTCCAACGGCTCTCTTCCTGTCTTCCAGGCCATGTGAACTCCTTGGGTTGAAGACGAACAAAAATATCACAAAAACCATTATTTGTCAACCCAGCCAAAATGTTCTATCTTGTGGTTGGTTTCGTTATTGAATTGGGGATTAGGGACTGGGGTTTGGGGATGGAAGCTTGTTTTATTTTAAAAAAATAACAACTTCCTTCCCCAACCCCTAAACCCCAAACCCAAAGATGCTCGCAATGACAAAAATTCTTATGAATAACTTTTTAAACAAAAAAGAAACCCTAAAAAAACGTCAGGAAATTATTCGGGCTATTAAGGATTATTTTCGCGACATTGGTTATCTCGAGGTTCAGGTACCGCTCTTAATTCGCGGGACTAATCCTGATGCTTTTTTGACTTCATTTGAAGTTTTTGAAAACGACGAATCGCGCGGGTATTTAACCACCTCGACCGAGTTTCAACTTTTGCGTTTAATCGCCAATGGTTATGAAAAAGTTTATACTCTGGCGGCAAATTTTCGGGCTGGCGACAAAGACATCACCCACAATCCAGAATTCACCATGCTGGAATGGGAAGCCGCGAATGTCAGCATGAGTCAGTTAGAAAAAGAAGCTGAAGAATTTATTCAAAAATCTTTTTCCACCCTCTTCCCCACGGCTGAATATTTGGAATACGATCAGCAAAAAATTCGTCTCTTGGGTGAGACTTGGGAAAGGCTTTCGGTTCATGAAGTTTTTAAAAAATATTTGAATTTAGAAATCGACACTGAGTTTTCTTTGCTTTCAATGCAAGCAGAAATAAAAAAAGTCGGTTTAAATGTACCGACGGAATTTCTCAATGATCAAGGTTTAATTTTTTCTTGGTTGATCGATCGGGTTTCACCAAAACTTGGGGCCACGGTACCGACTTGGGTTTACGACTGGCCACTTTTCCAAACCTCTATGGCTGAACCGACGGTCAACAATCCAGCTTTGGCTGATCGCAGCGAGCTTTACATTGGTGGTTTAGAAATCGCCAACGGCTTTACCACAGTTTGCGACATTGCCAAACAGCGAGCCCTTTTTTCCGAACAACAGGCTGAAAGAAAACGTCAGGGCAAAAAAGCCGTAACAACTGATGAAAAATATTTGGCTGATCTGGAAAACAAAAACTTAAAAGCCGCGGGCCTAGCCCTCGGCCTTGATCGCTTGATCATGATTTTAACTGGTAAGACAGACATTCGTGAAGTGATGACTTTTAATTGGGATGAACTCTAATGTCGTTACGAATTACGAAAAGTGCCGAATATACGAATGTGATTTTTATTAAAAAGCACAAAGGAAATTTTTTTTCCTTTTATCACCCTTACCGCCATTGTAACCCTTGAACCCCAAATTCGTATATTCGGCACTTTTCGTAATTCGTAACAGCCTAGATTTTCAAATACTTTCTCATAGCAAAAGCTGTCGAAATAATACAAACTACGGCGGCGGCAGTAAACTCTAAACCAAAAACCCAAACGGCTTGACCAATAAAAAAATCTGATAACCGTGAGGCGGCGCCAAAATAAGAGTTAAACAATGGATTCAAAGCGCCAATGGCTGGCAAAATTATTAAAGCCGATAGCCCCGTAGCCAAAGCGGAAAAAATAATGGCTTCTAAAATATACGGCCAACGAACAAAGCGACCAGTAGCGCCCACCAAACGCATAATGGCAATTTCTTCCCGATGAACAAAAATCGTAACGCGAACAGTATTAAAAACTATCAAAATGGCAATTAGGAGAAAAATACCAGCCAAGCCAAAACCAAACCAACGAATTTTATCGGAAATTCCAGCCAGCTTAGCTAAAGTGGTTTCATGATTAGCATAATCTTTTTCTTCGATCTGATCGCGGAACGAGGGATGATCTAAAGCCTCGAGCAACATGGGGTAACTTTCAGTGGACTTAGCGCGAATAATCATTTCGTAGCCAAAAGGATTGCCATTAATTTCCGCCAATGACGAAAGAACTAAAGGATCGTTAGCGTGTTGAGTTTTGAATTCGGCCAAAGCTTTTTCTGGATCAACAATTAGAACATCGCGAACCTCATCAAAACTTCGGAGATAAGTTGCGGCACTTTGCACTTCTTCTTCTTTAGTCCCAATCTTAAAAGTAGCCGTAATATCAACGCGATTTTCAACCGAATCAACAGCCGCCCCGGCAGCTAAATTTAAAGTTAGCAAAATATCGACGGTCAGCAACGTCAAAGTCAGCATACTGACCGTGACGAGCGACAGCCAAAAATTTCGAAAAAAATGCTGCAAAGCGAATTTTATTACTCGGAGGATAGTGGACATAATTGGGGTTACGAATTACGAAAAGTAACGAATATACGAATTTGAGTTTAAAGTCGTGGAGTCTTGGAGTCGTGGAATCGTGGCCTGCCCCTCGAAGCCCTCGCAGAGTGGGGAGTTATGGAAAATATTTATTTCTTTATATTTTAAAGAACAAATAATTTTCAACACTCCACCGCTTCACAACTCCATCACTCCAACACTCCACATTCGTAATTTTGTAGCTTTTCGTAATTCGTAACAATTTTAAATCCGGTACCGGCCTTCTTCTTCGTCAGAAAGAATTTGACCATCTTGTAAAGTAATAACTCGGCGCCGAAGGTGATTCACAACATCACGGTTGTGAGTGACCAAAACTACAGTGGTGCCAAATTCATTAATTTTTTTTAAAAGATTGATGATTTCGTGGGTGTTGATGGTATCAAGATTACCAGTTGGTTCATCAGCGACAATAATTTTTGGCCGGTGAGCCAAAGCTCGAGCAATGGCCACTCGCTGTTGCTCGCCACCAGATAATTGGCGTGGGTAGCGATCGGCTCGATCGTGCAAATTAACAATCTTTAAAACTTGCGGCACAATTTCTCGAATCCGCCGCAAACCAACGCCGGCCACTTCCAAAGCAAAAGCCACATTTTCAGCCACGGTTTTTTTGGATAAAAGTTTAAAATCTTGAAACACCACACCAATCTGTCGGCGCAGTAGTGGTACTTCATGATGTTTAATTTGACTAATATCCCAACCGCCAATAATTACTTCACCATGAGTTGGTTTTTCTTCGGCAAACAAAAGTTTGGCCAGGGTGGTTTTGCCAGTTCCACTTTGACCAACGATGGAAACAAACTCGCCTGGCTTAATGTGTAAACTAACGTTTTGCAAAGCCGGCGTATTTGGCGAATAAATTTTTGAAACATTTTTTAAACGAATCACATTAGAAAATTACTATGTTACGAATTACGAAAAGTGCCGAATATACGAATTTGGTTTTTGTTGAAGGACACAAAGGTTACAAGGAGAGCAAGAGGAATATTTTTTCATTTTCCTTTTGTCACCATTGTAACCTTTGAGCCCAAACATTCGTATATTCGTTACTTTTCGTAATTCG
>JAZDEQ010000082.1:0-4612 GCA_043808565.1 Candidatus Uhrbacteria bacterium
GGTATACTAATCCACAAATTTTGCTACCAATCTACTAATTAACGAATCTCTACGAATTATTTAAAAAATAAAATTAGTAGCCAATTCGTAGATTTGTAGTTTAGTAGCCAGATTAGTAGATTAGTAACACCTTGAGACCAATTTATATGTTCAATCGTGATCAGGAGGCCACACGAAAAGGCGGGGAAACCATTATCGCTCAAGGCGTAAAAGTCGACGGCGATTTTGTTAGTGACGGTCCAGTAGTGATCGACGGGGAAGTCAACGGTTCAGTCAAAACCCTTGGTCATCTGGAAGTTGGCTCGACGGCCAAAATCGAAGCCAGTGTTTCAGCTGGCGAGGCCGTGATTGCCGGAAAGGTTTCGGGTAACTTAACTGTGACTGGCAAATTGGATTTGCTAGAATCTTCAGTTGTTGATGGCGATATCGAAGCCGAGGTTTTATCCGTTGCCCCCGGTGCCAAATTAAACGGCCGAGTTTCCATGACTGGCAGCCGAAGCAATAAAGGACTAGAGGTTTAGTTTTTAAGATGTAAAAAACATTTCCGATTTTTTGGAATTTGAAAATTGGAAATTGGAAATTTAAAATATGTATCTCTACGTTTACGACGCTTTTGTGCAAGATCGTCGTTATGAAAAAGAGATTCAAAAAGTTGAAAATCGTTTAACCGACCTAGGCATTGCTGGAAAAATTATTCGCCTAGGTCTTTTTCGGCGGGCCGATGAATTTATTCGCGATGAAGTTAAACACGGTGGAGCGACTACAGTCGTCGCCGTGGGGAACGATACAACAGTTCGACAAGTGATTGACGTAGTAACCGAAGCTGGCGTGGTTTTAGGGATTATTCCTTTTGGTCCAGAAAGTCGAATTGCCAACTTGCTGGGTATACCCGAAGGCGAAGCCGCTTGTGATATTTTATCAGCGCGAATAGTGGAAACTTTGGATACGGGAGCCGTTAACGGTAAACGATTTGTTTGTAATGTTTCTTTGCCGGCGGTTAAGGCCGAAATTCAGTGCGAGGGAAATTATCGAATTACTCCACAAGGTCGGGGTACGATTGAAGTAAGAAATTTGTTTGCTCCAGACGAAGGTGGTCGAGGCGCGGTTTCAAATCCGACGGATGGTTGCTTGGAAGTGGTTATTCAAGCTGAAGTTAAAAGCGGTGGTTTAGCTTTTTGGCGAACGACTCGCGGTGAGTCGGTTATCCCTTTGCGGTCTTTAGAAATTCGAACTCCCGAACCAGTTAGTGCTTTAATGGATGGCGTGCCGATTGAAGGTTCACGTTTTGAATTTTCAGTTAAAGCCAGAGCTTTAAAAGTGATAACTGGTAAAGAACGAAGTTTTTAAAAAAACAAAAAAGCGGCTCAAGGCCGATTTTTTTATGCAGTATTTTTGAATTAATGTCTAATAGCAGTTGTTAACGTTCAGAATCTGTAAATCCTGGCCAGCTAGCTCCATTAACGGGCGTTTGATATTTAATTAAGGCTCTTAATAATTTGTCTATATCTTCGCCTTGATGTTCGTGCTCTGAAGTGCAAAGTTTAAAGATAGGATTGCTACCCGTGAATTCTACCCACAATCTAGTTCCGCCGATGGGAAATTTTCTAAGCTCTCGATCGCGTCTCCCGGCCAATAGAGGACGAAGCTTATCTTCTCCGTCCATTAATTGGGCTGCTTGCGTTTCAGCTATTATTGCTTCGAAACGATTACCTCGGTTTTCTATTTGGGACTGTAAAGATAAGAGTCTTTCTTTAACTCCAGTTTGTTCTTGACCGTGCGGTTGTTCTGGTCGGCCTGTCATATCTATAACTTATTTTAGCTAATCCTAAAATTGATTCTGGCGCGCCTAGCCAAAGCTCTGCCATAGAGCGACCTGTCCACCGCAGCTTTAGCGAAGGTGGAAGGCTGGTGCGGACGGAGGGATTTGAACCCTCAAGCCATTGCTGGCACTAGCCCCTCAAGCTAGCGAGTTTACCAATTTCTCCACGTCCGCATTTTATTTGATTATCAAGTTTTATTGTTTCTTCAATTTTTTTCCTTTTTCTCGATAAACAAATGAGGTTTTTATTATAATACATCTTGGCATAAAGTTTCAAGCCCCCGGCTTTGGCATATTTTAACTGGTAAACCGAACTGTTTTTTCCTTTAGTAATCCGACCGTGAATTTTTAGTAATTTAAAGACTTCGTTTTCTAACCAATCGATATGTTTTTTACTCGCGGAAACAAAAGAAAAATAGAACATTAAGCTCGCCTTCCACCGTGGGTCAAAGTAAGAATAAAAACTACCGTCCCCGTCACTGTGGCCTCTTAAAAAATCAAAAAAATATTTTTTAGGAATTTTAATTTTTCCGATGGTCTTTGTTTTATTCGGAGTCAATCCGATAGTTAGTAAAAAATTATAGAAATTTACATCACCTATTTGTACTAAGTAATATTTTTTTTCTCGGCAGGAACCACTAGATTTTTTTCCAATGGCTTGTTTAATTTTTAGGGCTTTTTGAAAGTTTTCTATTTGTTCGAGATCTTTGGAAGTAAGAGAAATATGTCTTTTGTCTTTTGAGAGATTTCCATCGGTTGTTAAAAGCCCCATGGCATAAGCAAAATTGGCCGACCACTTTATTTTTGTTTTTCCTAAAGGTTTCATAGTATTAATATTTTACCTCAAAGTTATAGCGAATACCAGTACCTTTTAGGGAGAATGATAATAGTTGCCAAAAAAAGCAAAAAAAGATAGTATTGTTTTGGTTTGACAGTTGGAAATGTTCAATGTCAAGTTGATTGAATGTCAAATGAAGGAGGTTCGATTCTTAGAAATAAATAAATTCCACCATTTGTCATTTGGCATTTTAATCTTTGACATTCAAAAAATAAGGGCACTTAGCTCAGTTGGTTAGAGCGTCTCGTTTACACCGAGAAGGTCACAGGTTCGAATCCTGTAGTGCCCACCATTCGACTACATCCTACTATTTAGTATGTAGTCGAATGTCCTGAGGCCTCTCGAAGGGCTCATATGTTTTTTCTCAGCCAACCGCTCATGGCTTTCAGCCAAAAAAATGAGACCAATCAAAGCTGCACTGTAATAATCGTTCATGGTTTCCGACCCAAAAAGTATAGGTTCAGAGATAAATAATCCTCAGTTGAGGATTTTATGTTATAATAAAAATATTATGTCTGACTTTTGGCGAATTATATTGGGCTTTGTCATTATCGGCGTGGGTTTCCACATGGTTTGGAAGACGGTTTTTTATCAAGATTGGACCGGTCGAATTGATTTTGCCGAGGAAAAATTTGGTCCGGGCGGTACCAATACTTTTTTAAAGCTTTTCGGTACCTTTATTTGTTTTATTGGCGTGGCCACGGCCACTAATTTGATTTCTGACATTTTAATGTGGTTAACCAGCTTTTTTATTCGGCGTTGATTAAAGACAATTGAAAAACAAAGTCCTATTTGCTAAGATGATCTCGGTTTTTATTCTTAAGTAAAAATATGCTCGATTTTTTCACTCTTATAAAACCATCATATTGGTTTAACTTGGCTCCGGTTTCATATGGCGCCAATTCAAGTAATATCACCGAATACATTGTTTTGGGTTTTTTTGTCGCCATTCTTTTGGCTGGTATTGTTTTGCGAATTGTCCAAAAACGTTATTCACTTGATCGTTTTGCCTTAAAAATGTTTCGAGCGCTAACACGATTATTAGTAACCATGGGAATTCTTGGGGTAATTTTATTATTTTTTAGTTTTGAACAGGTTCGACTTTTGGGGGCGCGTTTTTGGTATCCACTTTGGTTGATTGGTTCTTTAATTTGGCTATTTTTTATTCTGCGAACTTATTTTACGGTCGCGCCTAAAGAAAGAGTTAAAGAAGATTTACGCCGTCAGAAAGAAAAGTATTTACCAAGAAGTAAGAAGTAGAAATCGTAGAACGTAGAAAACGTAGATTGTTGGTGTAAATAGTATTTATAAAATTCTACGTCTTCTACGTTTTCTACCATCTACGTTTTACACCTATTAAAAATATGGACCCTCGTCGTCTTTTTGGTAATAAATGTGAAGTGATGGCGGCGCAATTTTTAGAAGGCAAAGGTTATAAGATTTTGGCCCATCAATTTAAAACCCGAGCCGGAGAAATTGATTTGGTGGCAGAAAAAGATAAAGAAATAATTTTTGTTGAAGTTAAGGCCAGGAAAAATATTAATTTTGGTTATCCGGAAATTGCGGTTAATCGAAATAAGCTTTGTAAAATGGTCATGGTTGGTCAGGATTATTTAGAAAAAAATAATTTAAACGATCGTTCATTTCGACTTGATGTCATAGCTATTGTTTGGCCGGCCCAGGGCGAAGTCGCGATTGAGCATCTGGAAGGAGTTGACACCGGAAGTTTGGAATGATAGTATTTAATTACTGGAACCTGTCGACAAGACGGGTTCTATTGTTAAGAAAATTACTTTGTTACGAATTACGAAAATTGCCGAATATACGAATTTGGTTTTTGTTGAAGGACACAAAGGTTACAAGGAGAGCAAGAGGAATATTTTTTCATTTTCCTTTTGTCACCATTGTAACCTTTGAGCCCAAACATTCGTATATTCGTTACTTTTCGTAATTCG
>JAZDEQ010000083.1:0-13316 GCA_043808565.1 Candidatus Uhrbacteria bacterium
AACTATTCGCCAATTTAAAGGTTGTCATAAGGTATTTTTTAATGTTTTTAAATGCTCTTTTTTCTCTTTCCTTAGCTATATTTTAACACTTTTTGATTTAAAAAAACAGCCACGGTTGTGGATGAGTTTTGCAGTGGTCTCGTTACTCGAACTTTTTTAAAAAAGGACGCCCGGTACTTCTTGTACCGGGCCTGCGCGTCCGACGGCGAGTGGTGTCGTCGGAAAAAACTACTTTAAATACGAGACTGTTACGCCCCGAGATGGGGTTTACTGGCAGTCGTAGGTGTCCGTGTTCGTGAAGGAGAACCCGCTCGGAAGGACATCTCTGACACAGATGTATCGTGTACGAACCGACGCGTCGTCGGATGTGCCATCACCATCGCCGTCGCAGTCCTGGTAGATAGGGCAGGACATACGTTGACAGTACTGGCTCCTTGCCGTTGCCCTGGCCACGGTACAGCGCGGAGGCCGGACACGACTGGTGGCGTCGGTACTCTGCAGGACTTCGGCCGCTGCTGTATCGGTGGCAGTATCTGCCGCCGTTTCGAACGATGAACCATCGGCACAAGCCGACAGCAAAAATGCCAGTGCGAGAACCAGGATCTTCATGATTTTCTAATCTCCAACAGGATGACGCCCGCCACTTCGCGCTTTTGCGATAGGCCAGACATTCAAAAGACTAGAGGTTTTTACTTTTTTAGTCAATCAATGGAAAAAATCAGCCCGACAAGCTAAAATGGTGGCGTTATGAATATTTGGCAATCACCATTACTTCAGCAGGTTCCTTGGCTTTTTCACGCTACCTCAACTAAAGATTTTGGTTCGCTTCGTTATCCTAATCCCGGCGACCTTGAAGATTTACAAAAATTGAATCGGAAAAAATTTTATCAAGAAATCGGTATTGATTCTAAAAAAGTCATAATGTCCGGAAATGTTCACGATAAAAAAATCGCCATTGTTTCGTCTCAAGAAACCGGCCAACGAATTGAAGGCTGTGATGGACTTATCACCACCGAACCCGATCTAACTCTGGCTGTAAAAACTGCTGACTGTTTACCCATCTTTTTTGTTGATCCTAAAAATAAATTTATCGGTCTAGTTCATTCTGGTTGGAAAGGTACTGTTAAAAACATTGCCGTTGTTGCCGTTGAAGAATTTAAAAAAATTGGTAGTGACCCGACGGATTTATTAGTGGCTCTCGGACCTTCAATTAAAAAATGTCATTACGACATTAAATCAGAACGAACAGTGGAAATGGCGGCCCTAAAAAAATATTTTAAAAATCATAATGGAAAAATTTTTATTGATTTACAAGCAGCTGTCGTCGATGAACTTTTAGCAGCTGGTGTCTTGTCTAAAAATATTGATCGGGAGACACCGTGTACAATGTGTGAACCAGAAAAATATTTTTCCTATCATCTTTCTGGAAAAATCGAGGAAAGTTTGCTGTCGGTCATTGTAATGCGATAAACTATTGGCGCTATGATAATTTTAGTTTACGGCGATGACTCTTTCCGGGTTCAGGAAAAAGTTACCGAGTTAAAAAAGGCTTTTAGTAAAAAGTTTGATCCAGCCGGTTACAACCTGACGATTTTTCCTGATCCCAAAACCGGCAAAAATGATCCAAATGAAATTATTCGTTCGGCCGTGAGTTTTCCTTTTATGAGCGAAAAACGCCTGGTAATTGCTCGCGACTTGGCCGCGGGCAATAAAAAAGATTTGGACTGGGCCGAGGGTTTAAATAAAATTCCGGCTTCAACAATTTTTATTTTCTGGGAAACGCTGGAACCAAAAGAATTAGAGAGAAAACCTTTGTTTAAAAAACTTCAAGAAATTTCTGAAGTTCATTTTTATCCTTTTCCTAAACTCGAAGGAGTGGCTCTTTCAAAATGGACAACCGGACGCATCATCGAATATGGCGGCACAGCCACCCCCGATGCTCTTCGGGCACTTCTAGAACGGGTTGGCGATGATCTTTGGCAAATCGATGGCGAAATTCAAAAACTTGTGGCTTATGCCGACGGTGTCCAGATTACCAAGGACATGGTAGAAAAATTAGTCCGAGCAACTTTTGACAGTCAAATTTTTTCCCTCATGGACGCGGTCTCCTCCCGTCGAGCCGCTGAAGTCATCAAGCTTCTTGAAGACGAACGAGCCTCTGGCGCAGCTGACGGTTATGTTTTTAGTATGCTCCTCCGACAAATTCGTATTTTACTCGGAGCTCGACTGATTCTCGAAGATAATCCGCGAGCCAACAAAGATCAAATCGCTACCGAACTCGACATTCATCCATTTGTGGCCAGCAAAGCCCTGCCCCAAGCCCGTGCTTTTTCAGCCGATGAACTGCGACGATCATACGAATTATTGTATCAACTCGATCTAGGCATGAAGTCCGGAAAATATTCCGACAAGTTGGCAGTGGATTTAATGGTGGCGACATTAGTTGTTTAAACCTTGATTGCCTTGATTTGGGGATTGCCTTGATTGTTTTTGACAAAAAACCCGATCGACTTGCGTCGATCGGATTTTTAAAAATAAATTTTTCCTTAACTCCAAGACTCCAAGACTCCACCACTTCACGACTTTTATTTCAGCAAATTAACTTTCTTCATCATCCGTGACTTAAGGCGCGAAACTGTATTTTTTTTCAAAATCTTTTTGGACACGGCTTTGTCCATTTTTTTGGCCAAAGTTTTGGCCACTTCGGCGGCTTCGGATTTTTTGACGGCAGTTACGGCTTTGCGAAATTTAACTCGCAAAGAACCGATTTCGGCTTGGACGGTTTTGTTGCGAAGAGCGTGTTTAATGCTTTGACGCAAAGCTTTTTCGGCATTTTTTTTAATAGGCATAATGTTACGAATTACGAATTTTCACGAATCCTACAAATTATAAGGTTGTGAATTATTTTTTAAAATATTAATGACCACAATATAGCTAAGATTTGAATTATCGTCAAGAAAATCAATACAGAAAGCGGCCGAAAGACTTCAGCCGCTGTGTACGTTTTCCTCCTGTTTATTCGGGTTGTTTGGGTGGGCCGGCTCCGATCTTTTCGGCGATGGCCGAGAGAACTCCTTCCATCCGTTGAGTAGCTTGAGCTGCCCTCACCTCCTGTTCGTCCTTGCCGGCTTTGAGCAAGTCGGCCGAATCATAAAGAACCGCAGCTCGGTACATCCAAACGTAGATTGGCCCAATGACCAACAACGAGATGGGTGCAGTTAGGGCAGCCCAGACGGCCAAGGCAAAGATGCCGCCCAGGAAAGCACAGAACATGTCGCGAGTGGTCACCAGGGCGGCGTGGAGATGGCGTTGCGGCAGAGCGGCGAAAGTGACCACGAACCAAGCCAACCCGGCCACCTGAGCGGCGAGGGAAACATACATTACAATATCACCAGCCTTTTCACCGCCAAAAAGAACCGACAGCACTGTCCCAGGAATCACGACCAGACCCATAAGAAGTGCCTGGGCGTGTTTCGTGGTGTTTTCGTCGAGCGACACCTCGTCGCCGCCTTCGGCCGTCTGATAGATAGAGGAAAGAACGTAGCGTTTGAGAAGTTGAGCTACGGTGCCGACAAGACTTTCGAGAATCTTCATGTTTGTTTTCACCCCACGGTTAATCGATCCGATTTTTTATTATCAAAAACAACGGTCTAACGTCAATAATAATTGAAAACTAACGATTTTTAATAAAAAAGTCCTCAATTTACTAATAAATACTCAAAATATGTTGTCAGAAAAATTGACAGAATTTGTCATTGTGCTAAAAATCTAATATATGTTTTCTGATTTAAAAAAACACCTGATGGAAATCGGCTTAACGGAAAAGCAAACAATTGTCTATTTAACTTGTTTGCAATTGGGTTTAGACACCGTGGCTCGAGTGGCCAAATTTTCCGGGCTTAAAAGACCGACGACCTATTTAATTCTTGATGAATTAGAAAAAATTGGTTTAGTTGGAAAAATAAAAAAAGAACATCGGATAATGATAAAAGCCGAAGATCCAAAAAATATCATTACTAATCTTCGTTCAAAAAAAGAAACAGCGGAAAATATTCTGCCGTCGCTTCAGGCCATTTATAATCTCAATCCAGCCAAACCCCACATAAAAATCGGCGAGGGGATTGAAAGTGTCCGCAATGTTTATAACGAAATTTTTACTTATCTTCAAAGCCACCCTCAAGAAAAATTATTAATCTTTGGTTCACTAAAGGACGCCTGTGAACATTTTGAATCGCAAGTAGTCAATTATTTTTATCGCTCAATGGCTCGAACTAAAAATGCCGTCCGAGAAATTGGCAACGATGATCATGAAACCAGAAAATATTATCGAGCTTCGGCCAAACTCAATCCTAACCACGAAATTAAACTTATTCGCCAAGATGGTCGGTTTACCGAAACTGACAACATGCTTTATGGAAACACTTTAGTAATTTTTTCGGTCAAAGAACAAATTTTTGCCACCACCATTGTTTCGGCCACCATTACCGAAACCTATCGAACCCTATTTAATATGGCCTGGCGGAGTGGTAAACCGATTTAAAAAAATCGATTTTTGGTCGATTTTATACCGATTGCCAATCAACCGCCCGCTTATAAAACCCCACAGCCTTTTTAGCCACCTCAATCGGCTCGCCGGTAGTAAAAAACTGCCGCTGACCAGTTTTTTCCAATCGAGTATCAATTTCCTGATGCCTTTTTAAATATTCATCTAATTTTTCGGCCACAACTTCGCCCTGAGACAAAACTAAAACTCCGGGCAAGTATTTTTCAAACCACGACTTTAAAAAAGGATAATGAGTGCAACCGAGTAATGCGGCATCACCGTCAAAACCTTCACAATATTTTTTAACCAAATTCTCTGTCTCTGGTGTCTGGTTAATTCCATTCTCGACTGCTTCCACCAACCCCGGACAAGCCTTTTGACAAATTGTTACTTGTCGATCAGATATAGAAATAACTTTTTCAAACTCATTAACATAGGCCAAGGAACGCACCGTGGCTGGCGTGGCAAAAACGCCAATTTTTTTTACTTCAGTATTTTCGACCAAATATTCAACTGTTGGTCGAATTACTCCAAGAAGCCGACGGTCAGAAAATTCCACTGGCAGAATTTCTTGTTGAATTTTCCGCAAAGCTTGAGCACTGGCCGTATTGCAAGCCAAAATTATCAAAGGGCAACCGCGCGAAAATAAAAACCGGACCCCGTTGAGTGTATGAGAAAAAATTTCCTCAAAACTTTTTGGACCATAAGGCGCATTGGCATTATCACCAAAATAAATAGTCGAAATTTCCGGTAAACGTTCATTAATCGACCGCAAAACAGTAAGGCCGCCGAAGCCGGAGTCAAAGACACCTAAGGGCATAAATGTAGAAACGTAGAAATCGTAGAAAACGTAGATTTTTAAAACTTATCCGGCAAATTATCAATTCCTGCAAACTCTTTCACGACAACCGATTTAATTTTATTTTTTATTTCTGGATCAATGTGAGTAATTGTTATTTCGTCAACACCACCAATACTTTCACAATCATCTTCAATTAAAATATCTGGAACAATTCGTTCGGCAATATCTTTATATTCCTCGCCGTCTTGTCGAAACAATAATTGTCCTTCAGAAAAATCAAACTTTTTTAAAACCGCACGAATCTGATCAATTTCTTCCGACACCCGACGCGACGTTAGATAAAAAATTTCCACGCCGTTATTTTTCCAATTTTTTAATTTTTCCACTGCCCAACCAATCGGCACATAAGAAGAAAAATCCGCGACTGATTCTTCATGGTCTTCAACCTGACGAACAATTTCCTCGCGCGACCGCCCGACCGCATTTTTATGCATGAGAATTGTGCCTTCGGTGAAGATTAGGAGTTTCATAAATTTTCGTCTCTAAAAAATTACCAGGTGTCTATTTCAATAATTGGAAAAACCGAATGAACAAGTTTACAAAGACCTAAAAGCCATTCTTGTTTATTGTGTCCAACAATTAAAATATTATTTTCTCTTCTCGATAATCTTAAAAGTCCTGAAGAACTAACTAACGATTTCGATCCACTACTTGGCGCGGCTTGTGCCACTTCAACTATTCGATCTCTAATTTCTTGCAAAAGTGCCAAGGCTTCATTTTTTTTACCTTTTGTATATTCTGGAGGGATTTTCCCTAGCAAAACCTCGTCACTCAAACCAGATAATTCTCTAGCTAAACGAACAATTTCTGACTCTTGTTTTTCGGGCACCTTCGGCCTTACTTCACCCCCCCCCCCAGTATTAAATCTGAAACCGAGCATTTCCAAAAAACCTTTTCCTTTTTCTGACATAAAATTTTAAAATAATTAAAAATACTAAAAACCGACCCAACATCATGTCAATCCTTTAATCAAGGCAATCAAGGTTTAGACAGTCACCCTCTTTCCGATATTTTTCTTTTAATTCAAAGTATTTATTTTTATATTCTTGCCAAAATTTGGCATACTCATCTTCGGAAACAAAATTCTGATATAAGTATTCCATTTCTGACTTTAATTTTTTGTGTTCATTGTAAAAAACTAAATCGCGATTATTTTCAAAAGTTACTTCATCTAAAAATAACCGATCGCCGTTTTTTCTATAATAACCATTATAGGGCGGCGGATTTTTTTCTGGATTTTCAATAATCAGTTTTAGATTATTTTTTAAAATAACTTTTTGACCAAAAAAATCTTCGTTCTGAGATTGCAGTAATTCATAAGCATAAGTTCTGATGGTATTAAAAACTTTTTCTTGGCCACCGCCAATCGATAAATAACCAATTGGATTGTGAACAAAATTGCTTTCAAAATTTATGTCTCCTAAAGCCAATGAATGTGAAATGGCGTATTTGAAAGAATTTTGCAGATCTTGATCGCCGAATTCTAAATATTCTTTAGCTTCGTCAGATAAATTTTCACTATTAAACAATTTTGGTTTTCTAAATCTGGCCAATTGTAATTTAATTTCCAATATTTTTTCGGGGTGCTGTTTTTCAACCATTTGCCAAATCTCCAGTAACTTTTCTTCGTTAATTTTTATTGGATCTTGAGCCACCACGCATTCTACTGATGAAAAAATTTCCGGATAAAATTTAACGAAAAAATTTTTTAAAAAATCAAATTTTAAACAATTGTTTATTTTCATTATCTGTTTTTCTTTTTCAGTCTTGGCATTCCATTTAAGAGCCACGCTAAGACCGCTAACTAAAATAAGCCGCGGTTTAATTTTTTGTTTTTTAGCAACTTCAACGGCGGGTAAAAAATAAGTAACTAACCGGGCATTTAATTTTGAATCTAAATCAGCTTCTGAACCCTCGGAAGAAATTTTAAAAGCCGGTTCATTAAATCCAATAATAATATCGCGAGCGCCAATATCAATTTCCGCATTTTTTAAATCTTCTCGTTTCAAAATTAATTGATTGTTGTTATTAAAATAATATTTCATAACCAATTTGTATATCATCAAATGTCTAAACCTTGATTTACTTGATTTGGGGATTGCCTTGATTATTATTGGATTGATGATTAACTAAAAATCTTTTTTATTTTTTAGTTACTGGTCTACTTCGGCCAAATCTCCTTTTTCTAAATAAATTTTAATTTTCTCCACTTCTTCCATTACCTTTTCTTTCCCAATATCAGTTTCAAACCAATTTTCTTTGGTAAAAGGATAATATTCTGAATTATAAGGAACGGCTTTTAATTTTATGTGTTTTGGTATGTGTTTTCGGAGCGTCATCATTGCTCTTCTTGCGTGATAATTTTTAACAACAGCAATAATTGTTTTTATGTTTCTTAAACCTATTTCTTTATCTATGACCTGAATTGAAAACAAAACATTTTCTAAAGTATTTGTTGATTCATTTTCGGCAAGAACATCTTTTTCTGGCACCCCGAGTTTAATTGCTTCTTTTGCCATGGCTTCACCTTCTACGATTCCAGATTTTTTATTTAATCCACCGCTAAATATCACTTTTGGAACCAATCCTTTTTTATAAATTTCAACAGCTTTTTCTACAGAACCCTTCCAAGCATTCCAAGTACCAAACACAAAAGCAATATCTCCTTTTGGTTCGAGGTCGTCTAAAAATATGTAATCTGTAATTTGTTTGTTATCCATATTCAATTCAAAAACCGATACTCCGAAAATAAATTTTTATTCCAAAATTTCATTGCCTATTTTGCCGATTGAATACTGAATCGTGGCCTCGGCGAGAATTTCAACAGTATCAAAAACTTCAATATCCACATCTTCTTGTTTTAATAAAATCGGTAAATCTGTACAAGCAAGCACAATAGCTTTTGCTCCTCTGGTTTTTAAACGCTCAATAATCTGTTTCAACACCCCCTTATCTGAATCAAGTTTACGCCCCGCAAGAATATTCATGATAATTTTTGTCAGGCTTTCTTTATCATCTGATTCTGGTAAAACTAGTTCTATGCCATTTTTCTCAAAATCTTTATCATAACTTTTATATTTGACTGTCGTTTCGGTTGATAAAAATCCGACTTTTGTATAACCACGCGATTTTATTTTTTTAGCGGTGGCGAGAAAAATACAAATGAATGGAATAGAAATTGCTTTGGCCATGCCTGGATAAAAATAATGGGCTGTGTTGCAGGGCATAACCATAAAATCCACACCGATTGAATTGATTTTTTGAGCACCGCCGATAAGTGCGACAAGTGTTTCTTCGGGTTTTGTTAAACCTTCTACGACATCAGGAATTGGCAGATTGTAAATAAATATCTCGGGGTAATCACTATCGTATTGAGCACTGTATTGCTTTTGGCATTGTTGAATCAGGGCATGATAAAAAATTGCCGTTGATTCAGGCCCCATGCCTCCTAATACGCCAATAATTTTTTTCTTCATAAATCAAAAGGTTTACTTAACTTCTTTCCTCATTAAATATTCATCACAAACAGTATCATCGCCCATTTTTACATCTTTTATTTCTTCTACAATTAAGAATCCATATCGTTTATAAAATTCAACCGCCGCCGTTTGGTTTTTATTAACTGTTAGTTCAACCTCAGAAAAACCCAATTCTTGTTTTAAAGAATTTAAAACCGCTTCCATTAACTTATCGCTAATTTTTTTGCCTCGAAATTGAGGGTTCACATAAACTCCAAAAACATTAGCTGTGTTTTCTCTTTTTTCAAAAAATCCCATCATGCCAATAAATTTTTCACCCTCTTTGGCTATAAACATTCTGCTTTTCGAACCTTCGGCTAAATTTTTCCTTATTTTTTCTTGCCACTCTTCATCGGATCTATTAGCTAATTCCTCAAAAGAATAACCAAAAGCCTGCGGACTGTCTGTTAAAGCCTCAAGCCAAAGAGCTTTATATTTTTGCCAATCTTCAGGAAGAATTTGTTCAATCTTGAATTCTTGAAATCTTTCAGTTTCTGTTTCCATAAAAATAAGATAATAAAAGGAATAAAAGAATTTCCTCGATCGTTATTAACTCAACCACCAATCCAACATCATGCCAATCCTTCAATCAAGGAAATCAAGGTCAGACAATTTCCCCTTTCTCAATCTCCACCGGCTCCAAAACTTTTCCGGCCGAGCCGTCGGTAATCTTAAAAATATCTTTATCAATTTTTTTCAATTCGCCGGAAGCCAAGGTGTAGGCATTAACTGAAGCCTCGAGATTTTTGCCAATCTTGTTGTGATAGTCTTCGTAGGCCTTAAGATGGCGAACCAGATGCTCGGCTTGTTTTTGAATTTCTTTAACTGATTCCTCGATTTGTAATGCTTTGAGGCCAAGAATGACTGTTTGCAAATAAGCAAAAAATGAAGTTGGCGAAACAATCATCACGCCTTTAGTAAAAGCGTATTCAATAAGATTTCGGGCGTTCACTTCAGCCGCACCGACATTGGCACCAATCAAATTGTAATAGACACCTTCGGCTGGCACGAACATGAAAGCAAAATTTGTGGTGCCACGTTCGGTATGAATATATTTAGAAGTTTCGTCAATGCGTTTTTTAACATCAGATTTAAAATCACGTTCCAGCAGTTCCCTTTTGGCTGGATCGTTTTCTTGCGAAATACGATTATAATTTTCTAAAGAAAATTTGGCGTCAATCGGAATAATCATGTCCTTAACAAAAATCACAGCATCGGGAATAAGTTTGGCTTTAGTAATTTCATCAATACCTAAATCATATTGCATTTTATATTGCGTTGGCTGAAGAACCTGACCAAGCAAAGTTTCGAGCCAATACTCACCCAAGATTCCCCGGTGCTTAGGATTTTTTAAAATGTTTTCTAGACTTTGCAACTGACCAGAAAAACCTAAAACCTGTTTATTTGTCTCGTCTAGTTTAGTCAAACGTTCGGTAACGTCCTTAATAATATCCGAAGTGTGAACAAAATGTTTTTGCAAAGTGCCGGATGATTCCAAAATATTTTTATTAAACTGTTCGCTCATGGAATCAAGCCGCTGTTGAATTTCCTGACGCTGTTGATTGTTAGTATTTTGCAATTCGCGACGCAGGTCGTCTAATTTATTTATCAAAGTTGGATCAACAGCCGAAACTGCCTGGCGCGAAGATCGAACAAATAAATAAATGATTGTTCCACACAAAACCAGAATGATTAGGACGAAAATAATGGTAATAAATTCAGATGGCATAATTTATGATCGATGGACAAAATTAAATTGCTGGGGCTTTGCCCCAAGGCCCCACCCCTCTTTTCTTTGCTGGCCCAAATAAAAGAGGGGGAGAAAAGAAACGGCCTTTGTAGAGAGCCCTTTTGTCTGTCGCTACGGGTTGCTTGTTTCGTCTTGGTTTATAGGTTTCAAACCGCTTCGTGGCGAATCGCTACCTTTTCGTGTTTCATTGTGTTCTGGCTCGAGCGCAAGCCAAAAGGGTTAATCGGGGTTGGGTTGGAATCGTAATAAAAGAAGGATTTTATCTTTGACGCAAAGGATGAATTCCTCTATTATTTATTCGATGACGTCATATAGTATAACACGCACCGCAGACGAAAAGAAAAACCCCTTCTTCACAAAATGACCGATCCGCCTTCCTCCTTCGCTCGCGTCGAGCTACGGTAGGACACGGTCGCTTGGTTGCTTCGGTGGACGCGGTCGGCCACATTGTGCAGAATAATATTTTACGACACATAAATTTTGTCCCCATAGTTCAATGGATAGAACACCTCCGTCCTAAGGAGTAAATGTATGTTCGACTCATACTGGGGACACCAGCCTCCGCCCGCCTTCGCCGAGCTTCGGCGGACAGGCCGGGCTACGGGCTGGCGCGCCACGGATCGAAATTTCAAATCTACACTTCTGTTTTTATAAACATTTTACAAAAAATATGCATAAATTTTACGAAGACCCATACTTAACCGAAATCAATACCCCTGTCACCCTGGCATTTACTGAAAATGACCAAAACTATGTTCAAATTGTTGATAATATTTTCTATCCTCGCGGCGGCGGACAAAAAGGCGATAAAGGTGTTCTGACCATCAATAAAATAAATTATAATGTCGTCGATACTGTAAAAGATCCATATAATGAAGATGGTATTCTCTTAATAACAACCGAAAAGGTTCCAGAAGACTCCAAAGGCCAAGCTGTTTTTTGCAAACTTAACTGGGAATTTCGTTACAAACAAATGAGATTACACACATCGGCCCATTTGCATCATTGCTTACTTGAGAAAACAGCCGGTAAATCTTTACCTTTTCCAAAAGTTTCTGACATTCAAGATGGTTTTGTTTTTAATAGATATGAAGGCAGCGAAATAACACCCGAACTGGTTGAAAAAACCAATGAAACCTTTCGTGAAACCGTATCTTTAGGAGCCGAAGTAAAAACCTATCCTGACGCAGAAAAGAAGGGTTTCCGTTGGTGGGAATGTCTTGACTACAAAATTCCTTGCGGCGGGACACATATTAAAAACATTTCCGAAATCGGCACGGTTAAAATTGAATACAACCAAAAGAAAGGCCTGCCAACAATAAATATTAAACTCGAATAAAAAACAGACGCTAAACTCAAACATGAAAAAATATTTAACTTTAATTTTAACGGTATTAGTTGTTGTTCTCTTGATTTCAACCGCATATTTTTTATTCGATAAAATCCAATCTGACAAATCATCATCTTTAACCCCAAATTGGAATTTTACTTCATGGTCTGGGCCAAATATTTATCAGTGGTTAGGCAGATCTTTTGTCTTTGTCGTAAAACGACCAGAAAGTACTAAATCTTGGGAATACGGTGATAATAATTATGCTTTATTTGTAATCGAGCGAGGCAATAGCAAAACTGTCTGTCCGGCTTTTTCTGGTTTATCTATTGATGGCTCTGACACTGATCTTGAACCATATGTTGGTAAAGCGGTTCTTATTACTGGGTTTCGCCGAGAAGATCCAAATTCCGGATCAATTTGGGTCGAGCATATAGAAACAGACGATGCGGTCAACCAAAAACTGTCAGAATATGAAACCGCTTGTCCGTTTCCTTTCGAAAAAATGTATAAAACAATGGGGTTATAAAAAACTTAGTTTTTTGCCTTTAAATTAAGCTTATGGCTAACAAAAAAATCAAAACAATGAAAGATGCCCAGATGTTGGTCAAAAAATTTGCTCAAACAAATGGCTGGAAAGATGAACCTAATATTGATAAGTTTGATCATCTACACGAGGAACTACTAGAAATGTCTCGTTTTCTTCGCTACAAAAACCCAAAACAAAGACTAAAAACCATAAAAGAACATCGCGAAATATTTTTAGATGGCATTGGCGATCTGTTCTTTGGCACTTGTCGCTTGGCTAATCAGCTTGGGATAGATATTGAAGAAGCCTTTAATTTTGTTAAAGATAGTATCTTAAAAAAATATGACGGTCAGCACGAAAAGAAAAAAGATGTTTAAATGGTTACGAAACAACGAAACGACCACGAAACTACGAAATTTTAACTTTCAGTGGCAACACATAAACAATTCCTTAACAAAAAATAAAAATTAAGATAGAATAACCACGAAAAATTCCAATTTCCAAATATCAAATTCCAAATCTGATAATAAACTATTCCTTTTTGGTATTTGGTGCTTAAATATTGAAATTTCCAATAAAATTTGGGCCCGTAGTAAAGTGGTATTATGCGGCATTCGCATTGCTGAGGCGGGGGTTCGATTCCCCCCGGGTCCACCACCCTTCGCTCTGTGGCAGAGCTTCGGGTGGCGAGCCACCCATAGCCCCAGGCGTCGGGTGGCAAGCCATCCTATTTATTGTAATTTTTGCGAAGGGTGTCCCCCATAGCTCGCCGCGAGCGGCGGGG
>JAZDEQ010000084.1:0-2469 GCA_043808565.1 Candidatus Uhrbacteria bacterium
CCGAAATTCGATTTTGAACCGAAGGACTATATGACCATCGCCGAAAAACTCGATTTGATTGATGTTAAAAGAGCGGCTAAGGTTTCCGGAACACGTTTCGGTTACCTGAAGGGAGAGGTAGCTTTGCTGGAATTCGCTTTGATTAATTTAGCTCTCGATGTTTTGTCTAAAGAGCACTTTATACCAGTTATTCCGCCGGTGATGATTAAAACCGAAATGATGGAGGCTATGGGCTATCTCGACACTGCCGCCGACCGCGCCGAAAGATATTTTTTGGATAAAGATAACCTTATTTTGGTGGGCACATCCGAACAATCAATCGGTCCGATGTATCAGGGAGAAATTTTGGAAGAGAAGGATCTTCCTAGAAGGTACGTGGCTTTTTCTTCCTGTTTTAGGGAAGAAGCGGGCGCTTACGGCAAAGACACTAAAGGTATTTTAAGGGTGCACCAGTTTGATAAGGTGGAAATGTTCAGCATTTGCCAGCCGGAAAAATCTAAAGAAGAACACCAATTTTTGTTAAAAATGGAAGAAAAGCTGATGCAGTCGTTAAAACTTCCTTATCAGGTGGTTCAGCTTTGCACGGGCGATTTGGCCAGACCTTCGGCTTCAACGATCGATATCGAAACGTGGATGCCGGGGCAAGGAGAATACCGAGAGACGCACTCCACTTCAAACTGCACGGATTTCCAGGCAAGGCGCCTAAACATCCGTTATCGCAGTAAACAAGGGGTGGAATTCGTTCATACTTTGAACGGTACGGCTTTCGCTATAGGAAGAACGCTCATCGCGATTATCGAAAACTATCAACAAAAAGATGGCAGCGTGAAAGTTCCCAAGGCGCTCCAAAAATACACCTGGTTTAAAAAAATCGATTAATATGGAAGCTATTTTAATTCTTCACGGTTGGGGGTGGCCGGTTTCTACGCCGCAATGGGCTCGTGTGAAAGAATTATTAGAAAAGCAGGGTTATAAAGTTGTTGTGCCCGATTTGCCAGGTTTCGGCAACGCCGTCCAACCAACCAAGCCATGGACGATTAATGATTATGTTGGCTGGGTGAATGATTTTTGCGAAAAAAACAACCTTTCCCAAGTTTTTTTAGCGGGCCACTCTTTTGGTGGTTCGGTAGCGACTAAGTTTTCAATTAAATATCCGGAAAAAGTTAAAAAGCTGATTTTAATTGATAGCGCTGGTATCAGGAAAAAGCGGCTTAAAAAAGAAATACAAAAAACTGTCGCTCATTTTTTAAATAAGTTTTCTTTCTTGCCGTTTTACGGATTTTTACGAAAAGTTGCCTACCGGACACTGTTCAGGACAAGCGATTATCTCTTGACCGAGGGAGTTATGAAAAAAACTTATCTTAATGTCATTGGAGAGGATATTTCTGATTCTTTTTCCCGGGTTACCGTCCCCACTTTGCTTATTTGGGGCGGGAAAGACGGTATAACCCCGTTTCAGCACGCCCGTTTCATTAAAGAGCAGATTGCAGGGGCTAATATGGAAATTATTCAGAACGTTGGGCACAATCCTCATCGAGAAGCCCCCGAGATTTTAGTTGAAAAAATCGTAAATTTCATCAAGTTATGATTAATTCATTTTTAATTTTTATTTCCATTTTCTGGTTGATTGTTTTTGTCAAAAAGCTGTTGTTTTGGGCTTATCTTTGGCAGCTGAAAGAATATCATATCGGCAGGTTCCGAGACCACTTCCGTACCTATAAAGGCAAAAGGCTGATCTTAAGCTGGTGGCTTTTGTTGAAATTTTTTGTGCTTTTGGGCATATACCTTTCAGCTAGATTAGTTTGGACGGAAGTGAAAATAAATTTAGTTTATTTGGCTGGTTTTCTTTTCTTTATTGAAGGCACGCTTTTTCTGAAAAGCGTTCATCAGGGAACTGTGAAAAGACCCGTTATTACCAGAAAAACGGCAGTGATTTTAACCACAGGTCTTTCCTTGGGAGCATTCATGATTTTCAGCCTCTTTATTTTGGAGTTTTCTTTGACGAAATTTGTTTTTCCACTTCTACTTTTAGACGCCTTAGCCATGGTTTTCTTTTCGGCCCTAGTTTTGGCTTATCAGCCCCTAGCCGTTATTTTACGGAACCGCCTGATCAAAGCGGCCAAGAGAAAAAGAGCCCGTTTTAAAAAACTGCTGGTGATTGGGGTGACAGGCTCTTACGGCAAAACTTCGACTAAGGAGGATCTAGCCGCGATTTTATCTTTAAAGTTTAATGTTTTAAAAACTAGAGAGCACCAAAATTCGGAAGTGGGGATTTCCGAGTGTGTTTTAAATGAATTGAACGAAGGGCACGAAATTTTTGTTGTGGAAATGGGCGCTTATAATCGCGGGGGGATTAAGCTTTTGTGCGACATTGTTCGGCCTAAAATCGGAGTTTTAACCGGTATTAATGAACAGCATATGGCCACTTTCGGCTCGCAAGAAAATATCATTAAGACGAAATATGAATTA